>DATEAU010000065.1:0-7662 GCA_035288165.1 Bathyarchaeia archaeon | reverse complement strand
AGTACCCGCAGTACACTGTTCACCATGAGATGCTTGGAAGAAGAATCGTCGGCGTGCATAAAAGTGACATTGCTGAGGCGAGAAAGCCCGAAGAACGGCTGCGAGCCATAGCTATTGAGCCGCCGCGGGACGAATTAGTAGACGCCATGCAACATGTCCTGAAAGCTGTAACGAGTCGCACGGGCTTAACAGAATCGGATTTTGGCGTTTTCGGCTCCATGCTCCAAGGCTTCCACCATCCAAAGCTTTCAGACATAGACCTCGTAGTAATCGGGAAACAGGCAAACAGCCAAGTCCGCAGCGCTCTAGAAACGCTTTACTCTGAAAGCCAATCAGGCTTCAGGAACGAGTTCGAAACCGCCAAAGCCATGGAGGGCAAACGTTGGCGATTCAAGAATTTCAGCGCCAAAGAGTTTCTTTGGCACCAAAAGCGAAAACAAATTTACGGTTTATTCCAAGACGCCAAAAGCGGAAGAACCATCAAATCCGAGTTTGAGCCAGTGAAAGCCTGGAACGAAAGCAAATCAGAATACGACCCCAAGGCACGGATTATGCGGAAGGACTGGGTGCGGATCAAAGCCCGCGTTACCGAAGAGGCTGAAGCACCTTTTATTCCATCAGTATACGGTATCGAACCCATAGAAGTACTGAGTGGCTCGCAGGCTGCGCTTGAGGCAATTCGTGTAGTCTCTTACATGGAGGAGTTTCGGCAACAAGCCCAGAAAAACGAGACAGTTGTCGTCGAGGGCAGCTTGGAAGAAGTTGTTTTGCCCAGCGGCAACTGGCACCAAATTGCCTTGACTTATTGTCCCCGGTACTACGAGCAGATGTTGAAAGTTGATGGCTTAACCGTGTGACAGCGCCATGTAATCTTGCGGCTTACCGCCCAAAATCAACCTGTAATACTCGTGATTGCTTCGCGTGTCATTGACGTGTTCAACTTTCCCCTGTGCCACAATCGCTTCGCCTGTTTTGGCTTGTTCACAGAACCTGCCGCGGAACGACACAACCTCAGCTATTGGCTCCAGAAATGGGCCGTCAACAACCTTGACGTTTTCAAGCCTGTACGTGCACGGTGTGAAAAGCGCCTCCGAATCGTCATTGACCGTGGCTGTTATTTTGGCATAGCCCATGTTCCTGAAGCACACGTCACCATATTCTTCGTTAATTTCGCTCCAGTCCTTCACGAAGCGCACAAAATAGTCAACTCCGTCAAACTTGCCTTGGAACGCTTTTCTAAGTTCGACCCGTACGAAGTCTTCGAAGCTCATTATGGTGTCTTTCGAACGGAAAGCGAACAGCGCCCGCAATTCACCTTGTGTGTATGGCTTGAAACGTGAAGCTTCATCTTCAACGAGCCTCTCTAGCGCGGCGTAAGTTTTGCGGCAGTTTTCGTCCCCGTAAACAATTGGGTCAATGTCGCTTTGCATCGTGAACAAGCCAGCCATTATTGACCCTGAAACGCCGATGCTGCTCCACGGAACAGCTGCTGCCTCCTTGAGCATTTCCGCCAGCAGAACAGCTTTGCGCTCCAACTCCGCGAGCCGTTTCGCTTTATGTAGTGTTGCAAGCTTCTCGACTGGCTTGTAATGCTTAGTGACCATATTGACGGGCACTTCGCAAAGCATCTCCCCGAAAACTGGGTCAGCCAAAAGCAAATGCGGCGCGTTCCGTTGCAGGTACTCGAAGCGCTCAGCTAGATTGTACACTTTGCCATACAAGTTTCCGCCACTGCCACGTTTGCCTTCTGGAGAGGGGATATATCTTGGGAAGGCTATTACTTTGTCGGGCGGGTGAACTAAGCCCTTAACGTCGAAGATGACGTTGTCGCCTGTCCGAATCAATTCACCTTCTCGTACCCGCATGCAACCCGCCAAACCAGTTTGTATTGTAATTGCGTTCAATTGTTTGTAAATTTTTACATAACGTTAATAAACCTTTTTTGAACCCTTAAGCTCGGGTGCCCTCATTCGATGCCTAACTGCGAAAAGGTTAAGCATATCTCCAAATGCCTACAGATGGCAATTCTTTTTGAAGTGAGCGCCAACAAGCCTGGAAACGTCAACTTCGCCGTTGGCTTTGAAGGCACACGCGTCGAGCATTTCTTGGCTTCTGCAGTCGCTGCGGCACCGTCCTTCGAAGAGGCTGCAAGGCGAGGTATCGCAGTGAAAGAGGGAAAATTCCCAATCAGCCAAGTCCGGCTGGGTCAACTAATCAAGAACTGCGTGGCAGACATCGACGCCTGGCAAAGAGGAGGAAACACGTTGCTAGGCACAGTCATACTATTCATCCCAATCGCTGTAGCTGCAGGAATGACCACGATGAAAGAGGACGCATTTGACCTAGCCAAGCTAAGAGAAAACATCAAACTGGAAGTCGAAGCCACAACGCCTGAGGACGCAGTTAACCTTTATGAGGCTATTGACATAGCGAAACCCAGCGGGTTAAACGGGGCGCCAGACTTGGACGTTAACGCCGCTGACTCCAAGAAACGACTAATTGACGAGAATGTTTCGCTTTTCGAGGTCTTCAAAATAGCCGCGGGTTATGATGACGTTTGTTTCGAATGGGTTAACAATTACCCCATCAGCTTCGACATGGCTTACCCATATCTCATGGAACAACTCGAGACCAAGAGCCTCAACACGGCTATCGTGCATACGTTTTTGAAGGTTTTGGCTGAACGCCCAGACACTTTCATAACAAGAAAAATAGGCGTTGCGAAAGCTCAAGAAATTTCCGCAGACGCTCGAATGGTGCTACAGTTGGGCGGCGTCGAAACCCCGGAAGGCAAAGAACGTATAATCCTATTCGACAAGAAGCTTCGAGATTCAGGAAACGACTATAACCCTGGAACGACAGCTGACGTAACAGCGGCTGCTTTAGCTCTTTTAACCCTCAGTGGATATCGAGCCTAAATTATTTCGGTTCAAGTTTTCGGTTCTCAACCTTATAAGAGCAAATATAACTCACTGTTACTCAGTATACCAGTCTACTCCTCCTTAGATATCTCGCTGAATAAGAAACGGACAAGCTCAAAAGCAAACAATCCTCATCTGATACAATACAAGAAAATGCTCTTGAAGAAAGATTTTAAATACTAAAAGACCCTAATCGCCTTAAAGGATAACTTCGGAAAAAAGCAGGTGAAAATAATTGACGAAAGCAGACGTAAACAGATCGAAAGAAGACGAACTACTCGGAAAATTAGCAGTATATGAAGACGAGAAATTGTCCGACAGGGCAAACTGGCTCATAGCAGCAAACGCGTTCCTCATCAATGCTTTTGTAACATTAATTTGGGACTTAAAACTAACTGGCTTCTTCCTTTTGATACCTATCGCTATTTCCGTGGCGGCGATTTTCCTCAACGCTTTCTGGGCAGTTACAAACAACTTTCAGAAAACCGAAATTATAGAACCCTTGAGAAGTAAGTTAGCTGACAGGAAGAGTGAATATTCTTTCAAGGACTATTTTGAACTTGTAGAAAAGAAAAACGGTTCTCCACTCTCTGGTCTTTACATGTGGGCTCCAATTTTATTGGCTGTTCTCTGGGCTTTCATGCTAGCTTTCTACCTTCTTAAGGCGATATTTGGATAGCATTTTGATGTCCGTGGCTATTCCAAATTATCGACCCAGACAAGGTTCACCTATAACTCTAGTCATTTCTCTATCACCCTGTCAGCAAAGGTTGATTGATGAAGCCGAATTACCTGTTTATTGTTGAAGCCAAGAATATGTTTTGTTCGCCAAACCCATAAACAATGAAATCGTTGATTTTAACGGATCGTAGAATGCATCTTTAATCTTACACCGTTCTTCAAGATTTTTTCCGAACGCGTCTCTCCATAAGCGGTCGTAGGATTGTGGGTCATTTATCTTTATCGCTTGAGCAGCTAGCTTTCCATCCCATAACGCGTAAAGAATGCCTCCTCCAGATATTGGGTCGACGTGCCCGGCTGCATCTCCGATTAGGATCCAGTTTTCGCCAGCGCATGGGAGTTTAAAGAATTCTGGGTTGCTTCCGGACGGAAGCATTGAAGCATATTTTGAAGTAATTTTTGTTCTAGGAAAGTGAGAACTAATGAAGTCATCCAAGAGTGCCTTAAGCATGCCGCCGTATCTAAGTTCACAGCCGATACCTATGTTTGAGTAACCTTTCCCTGGGAAAACCCAGATGTAGCCGGGTATCTCGGCGAGGAATTTGATTGTTGCATCGTTTTTCTCGAGACTGGTTGCCAGGTACCCAAAGGTTAATGCGAGATTCTCACGGGATATGGGACCTACGGTTTTGCGTCGGACTATGCTGTTTACTCCGTCAGCCCCAACAAGAACTTTTGCTGAAAGGGTCGTTTTGATGGTTTTTATGTGCCATATTTTCCCTTTCTTTTGAACGTCTAATACTTTTTCTTTGATCAGTCTTGCTCCGTTTTGTCTCGCCATGTCAAGTATTCCTTGATCAAAATACCGCCTAGAAATGCTGAATCCGTTTTCGAGCCCTTTTGTCACCACTTGAATGTCGGTGCAGGATATTAGTTTAAAATCTCCGAACGTTAAGCCGCTTGAGCGGAACATCTCCACAAAGGGAAACATTTGTATTACAGGGGGCGAAATTCCGCCACCGCATGGTTTTTCTCTCGGATGAGAATGATCAAAAATTACTGGATACACTCCCTGCCTTGTGAGTTCAGAAGCGCAATGAGCCCCTGCCGGTCCGCTTCCTACAATTACGGCGTCTTCGATTTGATTCATAAATGTTATTTGGTTTAGATGTATAAATAATCACGCCATTCGGGCTTCGTGAGGAGACCATTGCTGACTGCACACAATCGACAGCGCAAAACCGCTACTCAAAGCACTGCTTTGAATTAGGTATCCATCGTTTGAGCTATCAAAAGTCGCCTTCAGGGAGAACGGCAGCTTATTCGGTTTGTAGAAAAACTCCTAAGAAACCTCCGAAAAGATAACTTTTCGGGAATCAATGATGATAACAATTTATGAGTATATTGCAGTGTTCGTCATTGGACTCGTAGGATCCGGGGGAATACTTTTCGGTTCATTCATCGGCTTAAAAAGTTATGAAGACTTCCCAAAGAAAATATTCACGACCAAAAACTCAATAATCTACGTATTATTCGGAGGAGCTTTTGCGGTGATACTTCAAATTTCCTTTCCAGTCGCATTCGCACCTTTGTATTCGCTTGCTGTGGGAGCGGGATGGCCTGCCTTAGTGATTGGTTTGTCAACGTCCCAAGTTACGCAGAAAATTGCAGATGACAAAATCGAGGAAATAAAGGACTTAATAGGAGAAATCAGGGGAGGACAATGACATGTCGGCCGCAGAGTTTAAAAAATTGTGCATAAGGGAAATCATGAAAAAGCCCGTCGAAATAAAAGAAGACAGCAAAATATCGTTTGTCTATCCCTTGCTTTTAGCGTCTCCTTCAGAAATGGTTGGAGTGGTGGACAGCAAGGGTAGACTAAAGGGGACAGCAACAAAGACTAGCGTTACAACTGCGCTAGTTGCAGGCGGCGACGCAAATGACCCGATCGAAAAAGCAATGTAAACACAGCCGCTTCAAATACATGAGAATAAAACACTTAATGATGCCTTGAAGTTGATGAACGATAACAATATCGACAAATTGCCCGTGGTCGACAACGAAGGGCGGCTAGTAGGAACTGTGTCCAGAAAAGATCTATTAGAAAAGGCTAGTTCATTCCTTAGACTGGCCTTTGATGACCTGACTGATTTCAACTTAACCGTAAAGGAAAGGTTTGTCACTTAAAATAAACCTAATTCCGCTTGGAAAATCGGTAGCAGTGTCAATTGAAATTCCCAAATTTTTGTTTTTCCTTATCAAAAAATTCTTAGTGTCCTGCAAGTTTCTGGTTGGAACAAAAACTTCTACTTTGACTAAGCCTTTTTTAACATCAACGCAAAAAAAGGCTGTGGGACCTTTTCCAAGTAGACTAGTTGTCAATGGGCCTTTGTTGAAGACTTCCGCCCCATTGACTTTCACGATTACGGTATCGTTGTAGAATCCTTCTTGTATTTCTCCACGTAATTGAATCATATAATTCCCTTTCTTTTTAATGCGGATTGATACCTCTGAAAAGAGGGTGGTGGAGCTATTTTTGGGTTTGTGGACTAAGCAAGAGCTTGCTTTGCTTGCATTTCGATTGTTTCCATTATGCTATGCTTGAATTTCTTTTTTCCAAAGAACTCCATCATGTGATCCATTGTTTTCTTTGCTTCATTTTCTTTGCCTTTGGATTTTTGGGCTTTCGCCAGTCGGACCATCGTCTGATTGAGCGAGATGTTGTCCAAGCCTTTTCCTTCTTCTGATAGTTGGATAACTGAACCAAGAAGTCTTTCCGCTACCTTTAAATTCGGTTTTCGGGGGATAATCTTGTGGTCGGCTGTTATTTTCTTAAACGTTCGTCCTTGATTGAAACCCGTGATGAACTTTGCGTATACTGTTAATGGGTTACGAGGGTATTGTTGCATCAGTCGATTGAGGGCTTTATGGCCTTTCTTCAGGATTGGGGGGTCGGAGCCCTTTAGATATAGGAGCACGCCTTGTTCTTGCCCTAACAGCAAGTCGGCTGCTTCTTCTTCATCATCATTATGCGGGTAACGCACTCGGATTGTTTGAATATTCGAAACTATGTTGACCCCATCGTTTAAGCTGTACTGAGCACGTATTTGATACATTCCAGGCTGGTTAAAGTAGAAACCCTCGCGACCGTACCCGATAAAAGCGCTTTGATAGAAGGGATGCTCTTTATCGATCGCCTTGAGTCTTGGACTGAACAAATGCTCAAAGAGAGGTTTCCAAATTCTGATGTGGCCGTTTGGGTCTCGAATTGCGATCTGAACCAACCCCATCTTTGGATGCAAACAAGTGCCATCATACACTGTCTTTATCGTTTTTCCTATGTTGGTTAGTTTGATTTCAACGACCACAGGTTCCCCAAAAGCAAACGACGCTTTAACAGACTCTAATCTTAATCTTAATTCTGATCTATCCACTGAAGGAGCATCAAACTCGGAAACATCACTTCCGGATAATGCAGCTCCTACAGAGAAGTCGTTACCACCGAATATCACATTATCCCTTAGCCCGTGACGAAGATGGATTAGTTCTGAATCAGTAAACTGAAAGGGAAAATCCTCCCAGAAGCCATCTTCTCCTGACGGATAACGCCGAGGATAGTTCATCCAAGACAAAGAAGAGCTTGAGTCAGCACCAGCAGGGGGGATTGCCCGAGATTTCTGAAATGAATGCAAAAGGTTAAAACAGTGACCTAGCTCATGAACACAAGCATAAAGTTGCAGCCTTGTTTCAAAGGCCCCTGAACCATTCATGGAGTCATAGAAGACAGCACAACCCTGCCTATGTCTTCCTATTTCATCAAACATCATTCCGTACGTTTGTGGAATTTCATAATCTTTGGCAGAAAACAGCCATACATTCCAGCCAGGTTGATTTTTCCAACTGCTGAAATGCTCTACCATGGCAGCGTGCAGTTCGCTGTCAGACCATTTCGCATCGGGATCCGAACCACCGTAACCGTCTGGAACGATAGGTTTTGGCGCCTTGCTTAACTTAATTACATCAATTCCTGCTTCGGAATAAGCTTTCTCAAGGTTGAGCT
>DATEAU010000064.1:0-2846 GCA_035288165.1 Bathyarchaeia archaeon | reverse complement strand
TAGCCGCGCGGTACGGGTCTGCAGCTGCGAAGGCGGAAGCGTTCACGATACCGTCCACCACTTCTTCTCCGCCTATGGATTCTTTGGGAACGGTGCACCAAGCTTTACCCAAACGCTTTGTCGCTAGATTCGAAATTATCCTGAGGTAAACATGACCACCTGTTATCTGCTCTATCAACGGGGCTACGGCTTCAGACATTGTATTCACGGCGTTGCCGCCCATGGCGTCACGGCAATCCACGTGCAATTCGGTTATCAGCATTGGTCCGACTGTTGTTTGGATTATTTTGGCATCTAGGTCTTTTGCGCCTCCCCCCACTGAAGCCAAAACTGGGTCCTGCGCATTCGCTTTTATCAGGATTTCTTGTTTAGCCGCTAACACGCGCATTTTAGCCGCTTCGGGCTCTTCCATGCCGACAGCCTGAATCTGCCCTATCATAACTGGGGGTGTGCTGCTTGTGGAGAATCCTCCGCCGTCGCGCACCATTTTAGCTGCGTAGCTGGCTGCCGCAACGACAGATGGCTCTTCGATGGCCATCGGAATCAAATAATCGCGCTTGTTGATGAGGAAGTTCACGCCAATGCCTAGGGGTATGGGAATGGCTCCGACGACGTTTTCTATCATGTGATCAGCCACGTCCATAGGCAGGGAGCCTGTGTTTTGCAGCAATTTGCATTCTGTTTCGGATAGGTCTGCGAACTGTTTGACTAGGGCTAGACGGTCTTGGGGACTGAGTTTGTAGAAGCCTGAGATTAAGGAAGACTTGACCAAACGTTTGCACCACAAGAGCTTTACAGTTGCGGGTTGCGCTTTTAAGCCTTAGTGAAAACAGTCTCTACTTTCTTCTGTGATAAACACAATTTTCAGTTTCCACGAGGCATGGCAACCGCCCGAATCCCCAAACGCTTGTTAATCTCTCTGGCTAAGCTTTCGCCGTTGCTTCTGAAATTGTCCGTTATAACTCGCTCAGGCTTGGAACGCCTGACGTACTCGATCAAGCCGTCAAAGTCGGAATGGTCGCTTAAAGCGATAACGTGTTCTTTGTGCCCGATTTGCCTGCATGCCGATTGGAACTCCCAACCGCTCACGCTGATGCGAGACGCGCCTAAACCAACGGTTCCGCGAGAGTTCATGTGGTAAAACGCGACGCAGGGAAGGTTTCCATTCAGCATTTCTCTGGCTTCTTCCCTCGTCGACAAGGTTAAGCAGCCTAGCTGCATTCCGTGCCGTTCACAAACTTTTGATAGGTTAAATACTCGTTCAGGCATCACGAATGGCACGCTGACGTCGGCGTTGTGCAAAATCTGCATCACCTCTTGCAGTTTGCCATGATACCCGAAAACGTAGACCGTGCCGTCTCGAAGTTGCTTTTCAACCATGGAAACCAGAAGCTCACGCACATCAACGTTGAAAGAGCGCTTACACGACGGAGTCCCATACGTGGCTTCGACCACGAGTGTATCGCATTCCAACACAGGAGTCCCGTCGAGCCTGAAGTCGCCCGTATAAGCAACTCTGGCGCCACTTGAATCCTCCACCAGAACCTGAGCCGCACCCATGATATGGTCAGCGTAAACAAGTGTGACCCGTTCATCGCCATACTTGATTGGTTTTCCATACTCGAGCGTTTTGACTGCTCCGCCGCTGAGCGCGTCTGGACCTTCGATAACTTTGATTAAATCGCGGGTTGCCTTCGTCATCAAGACTTTCTCGCAGGTCTTCAGGCTTGTCCGTAAACCACCAAGATGATCTGCATGCGCGTGAGTGACAACCATCAACGGTCGGCTTTCGTCAAAAGCATCACAGGCAACCGAGTCGCCCAGCAGAACCGCGCCTCGCTGAGTCACCATCGCGTTAGCAAACAACTGACGTTGCACTTTTGACTTACGTCGTGAGCCAGACAACAAGTTCCCTCGGATTTTCACATTCAATTACGACTTTTATTGGACCAAGCGGGGATTCTCCAGTTTCCTGCGAGAACGAAACGTGACCCGCGAAGGCGACCTGCTTGTTGAGGAAGAAAATGATGGATTTTTCTCTTGACCCTGCATAGAAGACTCGCCTCGCAGCATCTCGAACGCGGTCTCTGCGAAGAACATTGCGGAAACTTATCATCGCTTCTCGTCCCCGCGCCTCAGCAGTCAACATGCTCCTAACATGCGAAGGCTCGGTCTTAATGGCTATGGCGCCGAAGAGGTTGGCAACTGCCGTTTTCACTTTTTCTTCAGCTTCCGTTGGGTTGATTTCGGTTTCAACGTGAACAGTTATTTCGTCCATTTTTCTTCAACTCGGCGAAAGACCTCTTCAACCTTCGCGTTTGTTTCTTTTCTCGAATTTTCGTTAACTATAATGTTCTCAGCCATGGCGATGGCGTTTCCCAATCCCACTGAGAGTTCTCGCAAGTCTCTCTCGCGGAAAACCTCCCATTCGTCAGAGTCGTCACTTCTGCGACGATGGTTTAGGCGTTTAAACCGTATTTCAGGCGAAGCATGAACAGCCACTAAGCTGAATTTTGGAAAATGTGCCTTGAAAACGTCGACCTCGTGCAGGCTCCGTAAACCATCCACTAATACGCGTTCGCTTTCCTCACGTTGTATCCTTGGGACGCATTTTTCAGCTATCACGCCGTTTCCGCCCGCTTTCCTCAGCTCAAGCATGACCTGCCCCACGTTTTTCGGGTTCAACTCCAACCCACGCTTTCGCGTTTCCTCGCGAACGACATCGCCCATGACGACGACATTATAGCCTCTTCGCTGTGCTGCCTCAACCACCAATGACTTGCCTGAGCCAGGCATTCCAACCAGCCCGATTACGAGTTTGTCAGCCTTCATTTAGAGTCCTTTTT
>DATEAU010000063.1:0-2588 GCA_035288165.1 Bathyarchaeia archaeon | reverse complement strand
CACATTGTTCCCGATTGTTGGATGCCTTTTCGTTCCTCGAATTAGCGCCCCTTTCTCGTCCTTGGGAAAACTAAGAGCGCCAAGCGTAACACCTTGATAGATTTTCACGTTGTCCCCGATTTCCGCGGTTTCTCCAATGACAACGCCAGTTCCGTGGTCTATGAAGAAGCTCTTTCCGATTTTTGCGCCAGGATGAATATCGATGCCTGTTAGGGAGTGAACATGTTCGCTTATGATTCTTGGGATTAGGGGGATTCCTCGAAGGTAAAGTTCGTGTGCTATCCTGTGAGTCGTAATTGCTAGGACGCAGGGGTAGCTGATTATTACTTCCTCAGCGCTGACAGCTGCGGGGTCGCCGTCGTATGCTGCTACGATGTCTCCGCTGACGACTGAACGTAATTCTGGAATTTTCTCGAGAAGCTCTTTGACTACCACTTGAGCTCGTCTTCGGCAGACGTCGTGGGGGCATTCTTTGATTTTTCGGCAAATATACTTGAGGCTTTTCTCCACTTCCTCGGTTAGCCGAGTTTGCACGGATGCTAGAGTGCTGCCTAGGAAGTATTTGATGTTGGATTTGGTGATTTCTGTTTTTCCAATGTATCCTGGAAAGAATATGGTTAAGAGGTCTTCGAGGGCTTCGATGACGACTTTCTTCGAGGGCAAATCTTTTCCTTCAAGGTGGTCCATTCCTCCGAATGTCTCGTAATTGTTAACGATTTCGTCCACAAGCTGACGTAAGCCTTTTTCGCTCCAGTCGCGGTTTAGGCTTTTTGGTCCCTTCATGAGGGCGTCAACCATTTTCTCTGGGTTCCAGCATTGCGCCGTAATTTCCGTGTTCTCTTTTTTCTTTGGTTGTGACTGAGCCCGCGTTGTCATTTACAGTTCACTTCTCCTGTATGTGGAAAAAGTGGGATATAAGAGAAGCGTCGTTTCGAAAGAGTTTAAATGTTGGGAGTAGCGTTTGCTGGCGGTGGGGGCGGCGGTGGTTCCTGAAACAGTACAGTACTCAAGTAGCGTTCTCCCGTGTCTGGAAGGACGACGACTATGAGTTTGCCTTGGTTTTCTGGTCTTTTTGCGACTTCGATGGCGGCGTATGCTGCTGCGCCAGAGGAGATTCCCACCAGCAAGCCTTCTTTCAGGGCGAGTTGCTTGGCGGTTTGTATGGCGTCTTCGTCTTTGACTTTGAAAATCTCGTCAACCAAGTCCAGTTTCAGCACATCTGGGATGAAGCCTGCGCCGATACCTTGAATTTTGTGAGGACCCTTTGTGCCGCCGCTTAGGACTGGCGAGGCAGCGGGTTCGACGGCTACGGTTTTGAACTTTGGCTTGAGCGGTTTGATGTATTGGGCTACGCCCGTGATGGTGCCGCCTGTTCCAACGCCTGAGATTAGAACGTCAACTTCGCCACCTGTAGCGTTCCATATTTCGGGTCCTGTCGTTTCCTTGTGGATTTTCGGATTAGCCAGATTCTTGAATTGCTGTGGCACAAAAGAGTTTGGTGTGTTTGCGGCAAGTTCGTCGGCTTTCTTGATGGCGCCAGGCATGCCTTCAGGGCCTGGTGTGAGGACTAGTTGGGCGCCGTAGGCTTTTAGTAGATTGCGCCGTTCGATACTCATAGTTTCTGGCATGGTTAGGATGAGGCGGTAGCCTCTCACGGCGGCGACCATAGCGAGGCCTATGCCTGTGTTGCCGCTGGTTGGTTCGATGATTACAGTTTCTGGTTTGATTAGTCCTTGTTCTTCGGCTTCTACAATCATGCTGAGGCATATGCGGTCTTTGACGCTTCCTCCTGGATTTCGGGCTTCAAGTTTAGCTATGACTGTGCACTTTAAGCCTGCTGTTAACTTGTTCAATCGCACGAGTGGTGTTTTTCCGATGGTTTCTAGAACATTGTTGTAGATTTCTTTCATTTTTTCACCAAATAAACTATAAAGTCATCCTGTAAATACTGTTGTTCTCACTAAGCCTTAACTCTTTCCGATGTTATAAAAAAAACTCCAAAACGCAATGGAGTTGAAGTAACCCTTTTAACAGACTCTCGTTTCTATTATCTGCCACCGAGCGCCTCCAAAACCAAACATAATTCAAGCGGGGGTCGCCCAGCATGGTCAAAGGCGTAGGACTGAGGCTCCTATCCTGCAGAGGTTCGTGGGTTCAAATCCCACCCCCCGCACCTTTATAAGTAAATTGACTGGGGGTCCTCACTGGCGATGTTGGCTTACTTTTTTGCATGTTAAAGCTTCCTTTTCTTGAATATTTTAGCGCCTTCAAACTCTGTGACTTACTCAAAGCCTGCTTCGATTAGAGCGCAGATGTCTTTCTCGGTTTTGGCTACTTTTGAGATGTAGTCTTGTTCGCCTTGGAATAGTGCTTCTTCGAGCTGGATGTATAGGAGCGGGTTTTTTGATGTTTTTGTGTCCGAGTGCTTGCATTACATAGTGGATGTCTTTGGTTTTGCGGTAAAGCATTGTGCCTTTCCAGAATCAAAAGGGGTGGAAGTGGATTTTGAGAAGTCTTGGGTTTCCTGTTTTGTGTGCCTATGCAAACTAAAAAAGGGGAAATGGGTTTTGTTCGATCCACAGTTTATG
>DATEAU010000062.1:0-24784 GCA_035288165.1 Bathyarchaeia archaeon | reverse complement strand
CTAGAAAAATGTATATCAAGGTAAACCTCTATTAACTGCAAAGTCATCGTGTGGAGACAAGAGTTTGTCAAAAGACATCTTAGAGTTTAGATGGCACGGTAGAGGAGGGCAAGGTGCGTGGACCGCAAGCGAGTTGTTGGCTCGAACAGCATTGTCCGAGGGCAAGTACATTCAGTCTTTTCCCGAGTTTGGTCCTGAAAGGATGGGTGCGCCGGTAACGGCTTTCACGAGAATTAGCACGTTGCCGATTAGGATTCATTGTGTGGTTTATGATCCTGACGTAGTTGTTGTTTTGGACTCTACATTGCTTAAGTCGGTGCCTGTCACGGCTGGGATAAACGGAGAGGATGACGTGATTATTGTTAATTCCGCGGATTCGCCTGCAAAGGTCCGGGAAAGCCTGAGAGTGGAAAAGGGAAAGGTTTGGACGATTCCAGCGACGGAGATGGCGCTTAAAGTTTTGGGTTCGCCAATCACGAACACAGCTATGTTGGGTGCTGTGGCGAAAGCAACTAGCGTGGTTTCGATGTCGGGAATTGAGAAGACGGTTAAGGAGCGTTTCCGCGCAGATATTGCCGAGAAGAATTTAGCTGTGATTAAACAGGCTTACGAGGAGGTTAAGAGCGAATGAGTCGTGAAAAAAGTTGGAAGGAAATCGCACCTGCTGGCGTGTGCTCCAAATCCAGTGTTGGATTTATGACGGGTGACTGGAAGACTTATACACCTGTTCGGGATTTGGAAAAGTGCACTTTGTGCTTGACGTGTGTGATGTTTTGTCCTGATGGGGCGATTCGTTGGCGTCCTGACTTGGGAAAAATCGAGTTTGACTACGAGTTCTGTAAGGGTTGTGGCATCTGCGCCAACGAGTGCCCCACGAAGGCGATTAAGATGAGTCTGGAGCAGGAGTGACAAGCATGACGAAGGCTATGAATCAACAGAGAACTGCATTGAACGGTGACGAAGCAGTTGCCTACGCCGCTAAGCAGTCTGACGTGGATGTGGTGGCGGCTTTCCCGATTACGCCGCAGACAATTATTGTTGAGAAATTCAGCGAGTACGTGGCTAACGGTGAAGTGCAGACCGAGTTCGTATGCACTGAATCGGAGCACAGCGCTTTAGCCGCATGCCTTGCAGCGTCAGCAACGGGAGCTCGAACTTTCACGGCAAGCGCCTCAGCAGGTTTAGCGTTGATGCATGAGATGCTGTTTGTCGCGAGTGGTTGTCGTGCGCCGATTGTGATGGCAATTGCGAACAGGGCGTTGTCTGCGCCGCTAAACATTCACGGTGACCAATCGGACAGTATGGCGGAGAGAGATAGCGGTTGGGTTCAGATTTACGTCGAAAACGCTCAGGAAGCATATGATTCGATAATTCAGGCGTTTAGGATTGCGGAGGATGTGGGCGTGTCGTTGCCAGTGATTGTTGGGTTAGACGGTTTCACTTTGAGCCACACGCTAGAAAACGTGACAGTGTTGTCGGACGATGATGCCTTGAAATTCGTTGGGACGCGTCAACTTCCAAACGTGCTAACGCATGAGGGCAAATCTGTGCCTTTTAAGCTTGACCCCGAGAATCCGATGACGATGGGTCCGATTGCGTTGACGAATTATTATTTCGAGTTTAAGCGTCAGCAGGAAGAAGCGATGAAGAACGCGCTTGAGATGATTCAGAAAGTGAACGTTGAGTATGCGGAGTTGACTGGTCGAAGTTACGGTAACGGATTGGTAGAACCATATCGTCTCGAAGATGCCGAAGTCGCTGTTGTCTGTGTGGGGTCAACTTCTGGGACGCTTAAGACTATTGTTGACGCGCTTAGGCAGGACGGCGTGAAAGCTGGGTTGTTGCGGTTGCGCACGTTCAGACCTTTGCCTGTCGAAGCGCTTCGAAGTGCCTTGCAGAACGTGAAAGCGTTGGCAGTGATGGATAAGAGCATGAGTTTCGGTGGAAACGGAGGTGCAGTTTACCACGAAGTTCGTCATGTGCTCTATGATGCTGAGGCTCATCCAGCGGTCGTGAATTACATCTATGGCTTAGGTGGCAGGGATTCTAGTCCTCGTGAACTGCGTCGAGTGTACGAGGATTTGCTCCGAATATTGAAGAGTGGACGTGTTGAAAAACAGATTATCTATTTGGGGTTGAGAGAATGACAAATGTGAGTCAGGAATGGAAATTCACAAGCAAAGAAATTGCTGAGAAGCCAGACTTGTTCCTTTCAGGTCACAGGGCCTGTGCGGGTTGTGGTCCTGCAACTGTGCTGAGGCTCATAATGAAAGCGACACGAGGACCTACAATCGTGACTGAAGCTACAGGCTGCATGGAAGTGGTCTCTTCAATTTACCCGTACACGAGTTGGGCTTTGCCTTGGCTGCACACCGCTTTCGAAACGGCTGCTGCAAACGCTTCGGGCATTGAAGCTGCGTTGAAGGTGATGCGTAAGAAGGGAAGAGCGAAGGATGAGCATGTGGACATCATCGCGTTAGCTGGTGATGGCGGCACATATGACATTGGACTACAGGCTTTGTCTGGTGCGGTTGAGCGTGGACACGATTTTCTCTTCGTGCTTTATGACAATGAGGGTTACATGAACACCGGGATTCAGCGTAGCGGTGGAACGCCGATGGGTGCTGCTACGACGACAACTCCAGCTGGCAAGGTTATTCCTGGTAAGGTGGAGGCGAAGAAGCCTATTGCGGAGATTATGCTTGCGCATGATATGGAGTATGTAGCTACTGCTTCAGCGTACTACTGGCGCGATTTGCTGACGAAAGTGCGGAAGGGCTTGGAGGTTGAAGGCCCAGCGTTTCTGCATGTTTTCGCTCCGTGTCCAAGAGGCTGGCGAAGTGATCCTGCGAAGACTTTGGAGTACTCGAAGCTGGCTGTTGAGTCGTGCGTGTTTCCAGTTTGGGAAGCCGTGAACGGTAAACGGACATTGTCAACGCCTAGCAAGTTGATCGCGCTTGCGCCTAAGAAGAAAAAGCCTGTTGACGAATACTTGGAGGGTCAGGGAAGGTTCAGGCACTTGTTCACGCCTCAGAATAAGCATGTGTTGGATGAGATTCAGCGGTTGACGGATGAGCGTTGGGAGCGACTGCTGGAGAAGTGTGTGGAACCGTAAGCCTTTTTTCGTTTTTCTGCTTCAGGAACTGCTATGCTTCATTTCTTTTGGCCTTTGCGGTTTTTAAGGCTTAAGAATTAAAAGCAGTTCCTTAAGAATAGTAGGTTATGGATTGCAAACATAAGGGAATCCTATATTCTATTTCGGCTAGTGTACTGTTTGGTCTAAGTCCCGTTTTTATCAGGTTGATGCTTGACTCAGTTAACATTGAGACTTTGAATGCCCTGCTCACCGTTTTTTCCACCTCGTTCTTTGCGGTAATGCTGTTTCTTTCAAAGAGGAGTTTACATTTTAAGGTGATCTTAAGAAACTGGAGGAAGGTAGGTCTGCTTGGTTTGGTTACTGCCATGTTTGCGTTGCTTTATGTGTATGGTATTTATGTTTCGGGACCTACGAATGCTGCTTTTCTGCTTCAGTTTGCCACCGTTTTCACTATCTTGTTTGGGGTTGTGTTTTTGAAAGAGAGGTTCACGAAAGGTGAGGGTTGGGGGATTGTGGTAGCTGTTGTTGGCGTGTTTGTTCTGGCTTATGGTAATCTGTCAGTGGAGGTTGTGGGGACGTTAATTTTTTTGTGCGCGTCGTTGCTTGTGGCTTTATCGAATTTGCTTTCGAAAATCTATGTTAAAGAAGTTAATCCTTTGGCTTTGGCTGGCGGGAACTCCATGTTTGTTTCCGTGTTTATTTTCTCGTACGTGCTCCTATTCGGAAAGCTGGAGGTGAATATTCCTTCGGAGGCGGTTGTTTATGCGGCTTTGGCTTCGCTTGTCAGCGTTGTCTTCAGTTTCATATTGTTGTATAAGGCTTTGGAAGTTTATGAAGTGTCCAAAACTGCAACAATAAGAACTATGGAGCCGTTTTTCACTGCGATTTTTTCGTTTGCCATACTGTCCCTTTCACCAACGATAAACCAGCTTTCTGGAGGATTTCTGATAGTCATTGGCGTTGTGATCTTAAGCTTAACTAGAACTCGATGCACGAGTTCGAGAGACTGATAGGCGCGAGAAAAACTATACCCCTTTTATATGGAAAAGTAGGGTTCTGGTAACTTAGCGTTGGATGGGTTTTTCGTTAACTGTCGTGGGATAACTGGTTTCGTTTAATAAGTCAATTCTAAACGATTGCTTTAGCTTAAAGTTATACATTAATTTATTAAGTGGCAGGGTTGTTATTTAATGGCGCTTGCAAGAAACCCGTTTTTTGCAGAGTTGAGGAAAGGAGATTAGATACTGAATGTCCAGCTATAAATTATCATGTAAAGAAGGGTCGTTTAAGTGCAGATTATGCCAAACTAGTTTTCCAAATCCAGAAGAGCTTAGAACACATGCAATGGTGAAGCATAAAGGGCACATGCTCATAATCAAGCGCTGATTTAGGGTCATAATAATAACAACAGCGCTGTCAAAACTTAGGATATACAACCTAGCTACTCACAGAATGATTGTTTTAACTTGCATTCTGGATTAGAGCTTTCCATTTGTCTTGTCCTTCAACTGTTATTCCCCAAGCTTCCGCTGGAGTCTTACCGTTTAGGCTTTCGTTCGGTCGGATGTAGTTGTGGTAGATTTGGTATCCTAAGATTATCGGTGTATGTTTTCGCTTAAGACCTCTGAAAGTCTTTTCTCGGTCACGTATCTCACCGTTCAAGCGTTCCATTTTGTTATTGTTGTGAGAGCTTGCCATTCAAAGTGATTTTCCGTATATGCTGAGTTCCGTCAAAAACTTGGTCACACGCCAATGAGTAACGCGGCAATCTTTAGTTATGAGGGTTTTTGGTTGTTTTCCCATGAAGAGTTTAGCTCTGAAAAACAGCGTTCTTGCATAATGCTTCATTTTTGTTTCAGCGACTTCTTGAGCAATCGAAAACATGCCAAACTGGTCTCACACGGGGTGGCACCATTTTTAGTTGCGGTTGCAACTCTGCTGACTGGCAATTCTTGGATAAAAACAACATCTGATTGTGGAAAGTTCAATCATTTAAACTCAACATAATAAGGTTTGAGAATCTAATTTCATTCTTGTCTCTCCAAGTATTTTTCAATTTTTTTTTCACATTTTTCGCTTAATTTTTTATGCACTGATTTGCGTTAAAAAGTATATTGCAGTACAACTTGTACTATTATGAAAACGCCAAACCCAATGCTTATCAATCCTGTGACTGCTTCGATTTTTTCGTGTACTTTTTTAAAGCGTGAAGCAGTCAAAGTCAAAAGCGAACCAATCAAGCATGCAATGCTGACCATACCCAAGATTACTCCGACGCCAAAGATCAAAATGAAGACGAAACCTAACTCAGCGGATGGCACCGTAGCCAAAGTGACTAGCATCACTGCCGCACTGCCACCTAGTCCTTGCAGGATACCTGTAAACGCAGATTTATGCAGATGCGCATGAGTATGAACGTAACTTTTTCCGTTGCCATCTAAATGAATGTGAGGATGAGTATGCTGATGTATATTAGCATTGTTTTTTACTAAAGACCTGATTAAGAATATACCCAAAATAATCAACGCTATTCCAGCGGGCAACTCAAGCAAGCTCATTATGCTCTCTGGAATAACTACTCTGAAAGCTAAAACAAGCAGTCCAACGATGAGAAGCGTAGCTGAATGCCCAGTACCCCATGCTGTTGCCGAGACGATGGATTTGCGCAAGCTTGGGCTGTTGCAGAGAATAGTAGATAAAGCTATGACATGGTCAGAATCGAGTGCATGCGCTAATCCCAACACGAATCCTGTTGCGACCAGCAGCATTAACTCAACATCGAACATGGCTTCTAAAAGAAAAATAGTTATAGTAATACTTTTTGGCAAAAAAGTAACACTTTAATGCTTTCCATCATTCTTCAGTTTTATTTTAAACCAGCCAGGCATTTCTCTATCTCTTGCTCAGCGTTGTCCGCTTTGATGAAAATGGGCACGTTTTCCATTCCAGTGGCAATGTAGCTTGATAGCAGCCATTCTCCTGGAGCAAACTCGAGCGTTTTTTCTAGGATGCCTTTGTCAATCATAAAAGTCTCGCTTACCAGTGCCCTGTCGTATGGTCGTGGTAAAGTGCCAACAAAATACGTGTGCAACTGCTGTAGTGCGTTCGTGTTCAAGTAGGCTATTCGCTGCGTAGCTATGCAAACTCCTAAACCGTATTTCCGCCCTTGCCGAAGTAGCGTTTCGACGTGTGCTGAACATTTGCCGTCTATGCCGCCTTCTTTGCTGCTTATGAATTCTTGTGCTTCGTCGAATACTACGAGGATGTAAGGTTTCACCGTGAACCGCCTTTTCCGCCTGACGAGCAAATCTTGCGTGAGGCTGATGGCTAATTCCTTAATCGTGAACGGGTCGGAAATCGAGATTACTATGAGGTTCGTGGTCTTGTCTTCAAGGAGTTCGCGTATGCCCTCAACTGTCAGCGCAGAGGTGTCTTTCGCTTCGTTCTCGCCCCGTTTGCTAAACAAATCTGCGATTGTGTTTCTCGTAGTAGCCCACGCGTATAGCCCGCTCTTGTCGTGAACCTTGAACCGCTCCACCGCCTCTCTTGAAACACCATCAATGAAGCGAACAAACTCCTCTGAGACTTCCTGATTCTCACTTAAGCCATGCTTCTCCACAAATTCACGAACCACATCGTGAATAACGTCTACGGCGTTAACGTAGTGAGGCTTGCTCACCGAATCCTTTCGCTGGTCATCCAACTCGTCGAGAAAGCCCGCGTACGTCGGGATTTTCTGTTTCGGCTTCGTGTAGAACCCAATCTTGCCCTGAGTCATAATCGCACGCAATCCGACCTTCGTTCGCTCATCCGTTTCATACTCACGAGGCTTAACCACGGAGTTGAAGAACTGCTCCACCCCATCGATGCGGTGTTCAAGCACGAGTTTCGCGTTCACGTTAGGGTCCGCAAGTATATCCAGCAGCAGAAAGGCGTATTCGCAGCTGATGTCGAAAATCACCGTCTTCGTATCCGCCGTATGCAGCAGAATTCTCCTAAGCACGTTACTCATCAGATTACTCTTTCCGCCGCCAGTAAACGCGAACACGCCGAAGTGGTACCTAATCAGCTTCTCAAAATTCACGTAAATCGGAATCGGCAGGTTACTCGCCTCGAACATCTTCACCAACCCCAACCGCGGGTCAAGATGCGCATTCGCCGAAGTCTCCGTCGTGGTCACGCCCAGTTCAGCGGCGATTTTCTGGTTATACATCCGATTAATCATCTCGCTGCTCAAGATGAAAATCGGGCTGCCCACCACGGGGTAAGAGAAGCCTTTCACGAACTCGAACCCGCAATCGCCACGAATAATCAAATCATAATTAATCGGAATCGCATCAATCTGAATCATCATCGTTGACGTGTCGTTGCTCTGCCAATCCGCCTCCGACTGCTCGATAATCTCGAACTGCATAGGATAATACCCATGATCGCTTAGACCGCGCAAGCCAAAATGCTCTGGCCAAACGCGGCTAATCTCCATCAAGGTATAGCGCTCTGCGCCAGCCTCGGCGGGCTTGAAATTCTTCACGGCCAACAACATCCCTTCTTCCAGCAGCCCCATCAGGTCCTTCTGGTACTCAATCTTCACGCGGCACTGGTAACGTGCGCTTGTGCCTGTGACTTTCGAGTCGTCTCCGCCGCCGAAGAAACGCGGCACAACCGCCGCCAATCGCGCATTGAACTTGCCGCCGAAGTCCGTGAAGCAGCGGTTGTTAAACGCTTTCTCGTCTTGTCTGTTCAATTTGGCTCCTTCTCTCCCTGAAAGTGCTCATGTAGAATATGAACTTACGCAATTTATGATTATTCAAAATCCACGCCGCCGTCGTGTCCACTATACATCTGAACTGGCTGTAATTCCACTTCGCGATTTTATCCGCGATGAACAACGCCTTATTATGCCCAAAAGCCTCAGGAATGTTCGAGGGCGCCATCGCCACCAACACGCTCATCGCCAAATTCCCAAGCCTGTTCGGCACCGCCTTATCCTTAAACAAGAACGCATCAACCGGCTCACGCGTGCCGTCGCTCAACTCGTTCCACAAACGCACAGTACTCCCAGGCTGGGAATCGTACTCGGGGTAAGCCAACCGATCCACCAGCAAAACGTTGCTACGCAACATCGGATCCGACTTCGCCACGCTCAACTGCACGTAAGTTTTCAAGAAAATCCGTTCTAAGCTGATCTTGTTCTTAATGGCACCTGAAACAATGCCTTTGCGACCCAGCTTGTCAGGAAGCATGGTCCGAAAAGCAGAATCATACTCGATCAGACTCCATGGCGGCTTGATTTGCTCGAGGTTGAAGATGCTGGCGGACTGAAGAATCATTCTGTCAGTGTTCGGCAACGCCTGAAACGCCTCTCGATTCACACGCATTTTCAACAGGCCCTCAACATCCATGATGGGAACCAGCTGCCGCTTGAAATCCCGCGCCGCCGTATCCTTCGTCACGCCGATAAGCAAGATACGTTTTCTCCAGCATTCTTCTAGGAGCATCTGCAACGAGAAAAGCGTCAAGAACGCAATGTCAAGTGTGGTCAACCAATGTTCCTTGCCATCTTTAACGATCTTCATGGAACTCGATGTCTCAGTGTCTGTTGCCTTAGTAAAAAAGAGCTTGTCGCCAATAGTTGTGGTAATTTTTTTTATTCTCTCCCAACAAGTGACGTACTTCGAGTCCAGAGCGTAAATGGCATTCTTTTCCGAGAGGATTCGCTTTTGAACTAGGCTTTTGAGCACCATTTCAATCCTTCGAGCCCTTTTTTCATCGTTCACGCCTAGCTTTGACTGAACCTGCTTCAGTGTTAGCGTTTCCGTTTTCTCCAGCAAACCGATTATTGCGTAGCGCAGGTAATCCGCCCTCGCCGGAAGCAAACCTAAACCCTGGTTCCAAAGGTGCTGCCGTGCCATTGCCAAATCAACTTTATCCACCGGGTTTTCAGCTTCGTCAACCTTGTAGTCAATAAGTGTACTCTTGGCGATCCAGAAATCCGTTTTCCTCGTTTCGTACAGCAGGCTGGCGCGGTCAGTAGAGAGACTACGGTCCATAAGCATTATGCGAATATTCTGGTTCTGGTCGGTTGCGAGCTTGTAGGCAAGGTAGTATTCGCTGAAAGTCATTATGGCGTTAGCGATGAGCGAGTTATTCGCGATCTCCTCATCCGTCAACGACTTCGCGGGGTTGACCTCGCTGGGTTGTTCCAGCGCGGCGTACGTGTGGTCCACCTCTGGGATCTCGTTGACGTACATGGGCACTACGCTGGATATGCCCATTCCCTGCTGCAAAGTTTTCGCGTCAAACTTGACTTGCGGTTCCGAGTTATTCGTGAACGTGATGGTGCCTGTGGAAGCGTAGGCGCCGCCGAAGAAGATAACCATGTCGAACATTGGTCTGGAGTACATGGTGCCGTCGACTCCTGCGAATCGCGCGGTGTCTGAACCGAAGAATTCCTTAGCAGTTTTTCCCGCTTCCTCTGGATCATAGCCATTTCTTATTAGGTCTGCGAGTAACTCGTCGTAGATGTTCTTCAAGGCTGAGAACCGATGCTCGTAATCCGTGATTTGTTGCATGGCACCCTGCCTCAACGTGTCGCATGTGCGTTTTACCGTGTTGCTTAGCCCTGACTGGCTCATTCCCATCTTCCCTTGCTGTTACGGAGTATCTTTTTCGCTGCGTAAAAAGCATTGTTGACACATAAACGCTTAAAATGATGATGTTAGCTCTGTTGTATAGGAATCTCCCAATAGCTGATGATGTCGCCTTTCACCCATCTACCGCCTAAACTTCGGACGACCTCGTTCATTTCGTTCCATTCAGCCTTCAAGAACTGGATCGGCTTCACAATCACGAAATCTCCTTCCACTTTGAAGCTTAATAGCTTGCGCTGTTCTGGGCTGAATTCTTCCTCCATCATGCGCGTATCTCGGCTTGGTCGAGTCTGCGTCTTCACCATGGGCGCAGGTTCAGCTTTTGTTATTTTTGCAGGTTGCGAGACAGTTTTTGCGCTCGGGGCGTTTGTTACGTTGAATTCTGGAATTGGGTATGATTCTGCCACGTCTTCGAAACGGTCGCTCCTCACGATTACTAGTATCTGCTTTGAAAACAAGTCGTACTTAATGTCTAAAAGTTCAACGTCGTCTGGCAGGTTGGAAGTGAAAGACGCTGACTTTCCACGCAGCGCTTCCGTGAGGAATTCGGGGGTTATTTTTATCATTCTCATTTTCATTTTTCATCACTCAGAACTGCTTTTTCATCTGGCGCCAGACCACTTAAGAGTATTGTTTACTCGCCTAGAAATACGGAAGGTCCGTAAGATACTTGCAGCAGTGCGTGCTATACATACAAATAGAACAAGCCCTTAGCAATAACGACGGCTTCGAAACGATTGCCACACGTTGCTCGCTGCTTTCGGAAAACGCAAATAAAGAACAAAAACATAAAAAGCTGCGGAGCCAAGGCAAATGTGGGCGGGATTGCCCTAGCCTGGTAGGGGGCAGGCCTGCTAAGTCTGTGGTCGAAAGGCCGCGTGGGTTCAAATCCCACATCCCGCGCTTTTTTCCATTTCAAGCTCATTTTGAACCTACTCTAGAAGATGATGGCGTGACGCCTCAGAATGCAACTTAAAGTCTAATCATCTTGGGAAAAAGAACCGAACTTAAATCCCTTCATACTGACGTGATATCATCATCGGCGCCATGATTATTTCGACTCTCACCAGCGTAGCCCTATGAGACACCGCTCGGTTAAAGATCACTAATTATAGTTGTGAGCATAAACCTTTTGTAATCTTCCTGGGCAGCGCTGGGGCTATCATTCAGGAAAATATTCCCTTCATAAGGTTCATCTATGGATATGCGACCATCTTCATCATTTCTCTCAGATCCCTCATCATTTTAATGGGAGTTTGATAGGCCCCAGCTAGACAACCGCAGTTGGAACAGTCAGCATTGCTAACAAAACATCTTCTTTTGTTCCATGAAACGTCAAAATGAAGGGCTTCGTCTCCCCAAACACATTCGTCTCTGTGATCTGGATATTCATACCATTTTATCATTGCTTTTGTCATTAGAAAACGCTTTGGGTATAACACCTTTACTCTCTTTATTTCTGTTATTATAGCGGCTCTTTCTTTTTTCCTTACTGTCATTGAAGAGCCGAAGTCGGTTCCGCCCGCACATATATTGCATACTACGCCTGCGAACCCATTTTCTTCTGCAATTCTTGTGACATCTTCAAGCTCCTTGTAGTTGCCCATCGTAAGGGTCATATTGATGATAACACGTTTATCTTCTGAATAGTTTTTCATTATTCTCGAAAAGACCTCATTTCCCCTGATTGCGTCGTTTGTTTTTGGTAATCCATCTATTGAGACAAAAAGTCTGTGATTAAACTTTTCAGGTATCCTGATTGTTCCGTTAGTTATGACGTAAACCAAAGGGAACGTTTTATCAGCAAGCATCAAAACATCTATCCTGAGCGCGGGTTCGCCTCCAACCAGCAAGACTGCCCTTATTCCAGACTTATAGAGTTCGTTAAACCTTTTTTCCCAAACAGACGTTTCCAGATCTTGTGTTTTAATGTCTTCTTTACTTTGAAAATGATAACAGTGTTTGCACCTGAGGTTACAATTGTCCGTGACGTCAAATTCCGCACTATATTTTGTTCCGAAAACAATTCTCTTTACGTCAAGCCACAAATAGTACAAAAGTGTCTGCATATGTTTTTTCATGAAGATTTACAACTGCGGTAACATTTAAAGTCTTCATAATTCTTTGGAAAATCAGTAGAAGTAACGAAAAAACAAGAAATTCCGCCTTAGACTAAGCGAGAAGACTTACAGCATGCAATGAACCTGAGGTAACAGTCTCGGGATTTTGATTTTAATCTAAAGTGGGTTGGTGTTCGAAGCATATAATGGCTTTTCCGAGTGATTAAGGGTTACTAATGGTGAAAATCATAGTTTTGTTAGAAGAGTATATCTTTCACATACCCAATCTGTATGTATTGCAGGATTGCTTTGACAAGGTCAGGTTGAAAAAATGTGTCCTCGTAGTGCAGCATTCAAGGTTCCTCATAACCAAATAAAAATCCTCGTGAAAGAAGCCAAGCAACTAGTGAACGGTCCCTATTATTGCCCTCAGTGCAGGAAGGAATTGTTGCAGATTCTGGCAGATACAAAAAAGAAAGAAATATTTGCGATTTGCACTTGCGGCTTGGAACAGCAATTAACCTATGCTCCGGTTTTTCAGCCCGTAGATTATTACAGCAAGTTTATGGACATGTACAAAAGAAGAAATTGGAAGTAGACGCTTACCCGAATTTGTAGTGCTTCTTGATTTTGTCTTTTATTTCCCATGTGCATTCGAATCCTATAGGAAACACGACGTAGTCGCCAGCGCCGAACTCAACCGTTCCTTCAGGACATTTCACGATGGCTTTTCCTTTGAGGATTAAACAGGTTTCTTGCTCGTCATACTCCCATGGAAACGTTGATTCTTCCTTTTCCCATATTGGCCATGATTCGGCTGCTTGCTTCTCTTTTTGGGTTGGCTTCTTCACTTTTGGCTGCATTTCAATCCCTAAAGTCCATAACAAACTCGAAGGTCATAAAGTGTTTTGCGGTTTACATAAAAAGCGGGCTTAACCCGTTTCCTTGGCGTCTTCGTCGTTAACGTTGCCGATAAGTCCATGTCTTGTCCGCAACAAACTAGCCGTCCAGCGCCTGGTCCGACCACTTCGACTGTGTTTCCGCAGATTCTGCAGGCGTAAAGCTCGCCAATATTCGTCAATTGCTCACCTCTTAACCCTCTTTTGCGTGAGCAAGAAAAACCTATCTGACACTTACCGTGAAAATTTACGTTCAACTCAAGATTTTCTCGAGCACATGTTTAGTATTTAGAATTTCTTCCGTGGTGCATTTCGAGTTTAGCTCCATTGTTATTGGTCCGTCATAATTATGTTCTAGAAGCTTTGTTATAACCGCATTCAGACTGTTGGTTACTGAGTCGAAGGGTTTGTGTGCCCGGTTGCTCATGTGGACGTTACAAAGCCATTTATGGTATTTTTCAAGCAGGTTAAACGTTTGCCCTGTGGCTTCGGCGTGACAGAAATCCAACGTAAACCCTATTGTTGCCTCTTCATCAATGATTCGAAAAATTTCTTCGAGTTCAGCCACGTTCTTGCCGTAATCGCTTGAAGCGTAAGAAAGATTCTCCAACGTTAATTTAACGTTCAAGTTTCGAGCGTATGGTCTTAGCTCCTTGAAAATCAACTTTAAGAATTTGTTTCTCAATTTTTCAGGGAGTTTTCTCGAAACATTGGAGTGAACGACCATCACAGGCGCGGAGAGTTTGTAGGCGAAATCCGCCGAAACTCGCCCATAATAAACCGCCTTTGGTATGTCTTCTTCGCTTTTAACGTGGAGCGCAGCAGCGTGAAGCGTTAAGCAAGTTAGCCCATGGGAGTCGATGAGCTTCTTTGCGACGTAGACAGCTTCTTCATCCTCTTCCTCAACGCACTTCATGTTGAACTCCAAGTTCTCAAAGCCAAGCCGCTTCACCAATCCGATGTTCTCGTCGAGAGAGCGCTTGCAGAAGGTTCCGTTCGATAAGCTTAGCTTCAAATACGAACGCCTCATCAATCTCTACGTAATATCTACTTACTCAAAGCTTAAAGCGCTTTATAATAGGGAGGGGTACCTTTCGAGAGCTAATATCAAAAGATGCCTGCAAACATAGTTTTATGGCGTTTTCTGGTTATGGGCATTTCAGTTTTTCTGCAAAAACACTTAACAGAGTTATTGGGTTTACGGGTTTGGTTAAGTATGCGTCTGCGCCGTTTTTGTGGGCTTCGTCTCTTTTCTCGTATGAATCTGCGCCAGTCATCATTATTTTGACTGTTTTTGGTGAGTTTTCTTCGATTTTCGGGAGCAGGTCTAAGCCGTTGCCATCTCCGAGAATTATGTCGACTAAAGCGATGTCGTAGCTTCGGGCTTGGATCTTCTTCAGTGCTTCTTTTCCGTTCTCCGCTGTCTCGGTCTGGTAGCCTGCTCTTTGGAGGATTCGTGTGAAAGTTCGAAGTATGGATTTGTCGTCGTCTATTAAGAGCACCGTTTTGCCGTTTTCTTTCACTTAATCTCTCCTTGATGATTCTAAGCTATTCTTTCGAGTTCCGAATTAGAAGCCACATAATCACGATTAGTCTAATATTGGTTTGTAGTTGTGCAGAGACTACAACAAGCCGAGGGCAAGCATTTTTCTCATGTTTAACTCGAAAGCCGCGGTTGGATTCTCAAGCTTCCAAGCCACAAGAACCTTCGGATCAATCTCACCCAACACACAAACGGTGACGCCGTTAACCGTTGCCTCGCCAACGCGCCCTTCGATGAAACTTGGATGATTCGCAGCCTTTATCTGCCAATCCAGCCCCAAATTCATGAAAAAAGAGTCCAAAGCAGACTTGATTTCGCTGAAACCCGCATTTGCATGGGAAACGATTGCGGCAAGCCATTCTTCATCCCGTGTCCGCGTTTCCTGCAATCTGTCGGGCATTGTGATTTTGCCTAACTCGAAGATTCTCTGCGGAAACTCCACTGATTGATTGTTGCTCAGGAACTCCATCAGGCTCGGTAGCAGCCAATTCCTGAGACACGTCATCGTTACGACTTTGGGATTCAAAATTTCCACCATGCACGTTCTATGAGTGTTACTCTTATCTGCTAAATCCATGTTCATCTTGGTGAATAGGTTTTCAGGATTCGTCAACGTGTTAGTCAAAATCTCTTGGAAGCCAAGCCCAAACATCAATTCACGAGCCGTGTCCAACAAGCGCTGCTCAGGTCGTGAACAACCTGTCGTGGGCAACTCGCGCCAAACTGGCTCAATGTTATTGTAGCCATAAGCGATTGCCACATCCTCAACCAAATCAACCTGATGCATCACATCGACGCGGTAACAGGGAACTATCACAGATACTTTGTTCAAGCCTACTTTTTCAACTCCTAAACCCGCAACGCCGAGCAGTTCCGCGATGCGTTTCCCAGTTAACGGCAATCCGAGGAGTTCATTTGTATAATTAACATCCAAGTCGAAGCGTCTCTCAGAGAAATCAGGCGTAACCTCCTTCAACTTCCCACGACCATAATCCACAGTTGCCGCAAAAGGCTCGCCGCCACGGTCAATCAACGCCAACGTCACAAGCTTCAACGCGTTAAGCACCGTCTCATGCATCGTGCCAGTAACCTCGATCAACACGTTCCGTGTTAGTTCCGATATGTGTCCTAAGTCGTTTGAGTTTATGATGGGTGGAAAAGACAGCACTTTCTTGTCGGAGTCTAGCAGAATCGGGTAAACGCTGTGCTTGTTCACGATGTGCCCGTACTCGATGCCTTTCGGATGGTGTTTCAGGATTTCTTTCAGGTTCATTTTTTCCGTGAAGCCTAACGGGACGAAGATAATTTCCTCAGGCTTAGCCACAGTGTAGCTTAACGGCGGGTTTATCAGGTTGAAGTCGTAGATGCCGATGGAGGTTTTTTGCCTGCTACGCCCGTAAGTCTGGTCAAGCTTGTCCTGCAGGTGCATCAACCCGCGAATAATCGTATCCGTCAGCGAAACGTTTTTGACGATTGCGCAGCCGATGAATGGTCTGATTTTCTCGAGCCGGCTATCAACTTGAACATCCACGATCGACTTTCCAAGAGTGTACTTCTTCAAGCCTTCAGCGATGTCTTGGAAACCTCCCAATCCCCGTGCTAAACCTTCAACGCTCCACAAGTCAGGACGATTCGTGTCCTTCATTTCAATGCTGATGGTGCCTGTGTTTCCATCGTAGAATTTAACTTCACCTTTAATGAATGCTAACTTATCATCTAGTTCTTTTGCTACTTCCGTCGTGCTCTTTTGAATTGGATGCCCACCAATAAACGGATTCGCTATCCTAAGTTCGCGGTAAAGTTCTGCGTAGTCTACGTCGATAGTGGGCATGTTAGGTCACTTTTTTCCTTCTGAGCCATTCCAAGTCTTGGCTGAAGATACTGCGGATGTCGTCTATCCCCGCGTGCATCATGAACAGTCGGTCTATGCCTAAACCCCAAGCGATAACGGGTACTTTGATGCCGAGAGGCTCTGTGACTTCTGGTCGGAAGATTCCTGAGCCGCCGAATTCGACCCATCCATAACCTTTCTTGTAGGCGCTGAGTTCGACGCTTGGTTCTGTGAAGGGGAAGTAGTCGGGTTTGAACTGGACTTTATCTGCTCCTGCGATTTCGAGGGCGAATTTGCCCAGTACCCCGAGTAGGTCTTTGAGGGTTAGGTTTTCGTCCACTATGATGCCTTCGACTTGGTTGAATTCGCTGAGATGCGTTTTGTCAACGATTTCTGGGCGGTAAACTCTTGCGATGGAGAAGTACCGGCTTGGGATTTCCAAGTCCTTGCTTAGCAGGGTGCGTGCACTGAGGCAAGTGCCGTGTCCTCGCAGTATCAAACGTTTAGCCTCTTGCGTTGAGTACTTGTACCGCCATCCTGTTGACCCAGTTTTCCAGCCGTTTTCATGCGTCTCCTTAACGTGTTCCACGGCGGTTTTGTACTTGCTTACGTCGCCATACTCAGGTTGCTTCACGTAGTAAATGCCTGAAACTTCTCTTGCCGGGTGATCCTGCGGCGTGTAAAGCGCGTCGAAGTTGAAGAAGCTGGTTTCCACACTTGTTCCTGTCATTTCTTTGAAGCCGAGCGTGACGAGTTTTTCGCGGACCATTTCAAGAAACGCTATGTATGGATGTTTTTTTCCCGGCCACGTTTTTGCCACTGGCGCTTCTATGTTGTATTTTTGGAGTTTTGTGGTTCGCCATTTGCCTGTGATAATAAGTTCGGGCGTAAGCTGCGTGATTTCCTCAAATGTTTTCGCGCCAGTCTGTAGTGCCATTTTGCCTTCGTCTGTTATCTCGAGGATTCGCGTAGTCTTGTCGGCTGTAGTCAGAAGTTGACGTTTCTTAAGGGTTTGAACGGCAACTTTTTCCTCATCGCTCAACTCACTTATCATTGGTTGTTCTGGGGATGTGGCTAGGCGGCTGAGGAGTTTTTCGTCGATTTCCAGTTCAGGCGGCAAACCCGCAGTGAGCGTGTTCGTTTTTGAATCGTACGTTAACCATTTTTTGCGCTGGGTCCAGCCCAAAGCTATCGGGACGAACTGTTTTTCCAACTCGGCTTTCGTTGAGGCTTTGTCCAATGTGGCTTTTCCGCCTAACGCCATGACGGCGTTGACTAGGCGTCTTTCGGGTAAACCGGTCTTGGCGTGGGATTCGCTTTCTGGAGTGAGTTTGACGATCGTTTGGAGTTCCGCATGTATCTTAACGAAGTCTTTCTCCTGCAGAACAAGTGCGGAACGCATCACCGCAGCATCCGGCAGTTTGCTCTCACACATCAACTCTTCAACTGAAGCTTTGCCCTTCAGCTTCTCCAGCGTAGCCAAAATCTTATGCTCTTGCGCCCTGAGTTCAACCATCATGCTTGCCTCGTTATCCTCGACACGCGATTTTCCTATTGTACTCTAATAGTCGCTAATAAAAGCATGCTGATAGAGTAAAAGCTCTAGTTTGGAAGTGACTCTCCCCCCTCTCTTTTAAAAGAATTGAATACGAGAGTCCTCCCCTCTACTGGTTTCTGCATTGATCCGCTATTAAGCATCAAATATACTGTTTAGTCAAGAAAATTAGACTAAGAATCGAGCTTCTCGGGCGGGTTTAGTCCAGAAACCTTGACAAAAACGCTTTTATGAAAAATCTTGGTTCGATCCTAGATAGGACTACGAGGGTGTTAAGAGTTTGATGCTTAAGTCTCCTTCGTTCAAAAAATATCACTCAGGGAAAAGTTTGAGCATCAAGTTTGTTAGATTACTCTGCGTTGTCTCTGCTTCTTTACTTTTGCTTTATTTTTTAGGAACATTTCCGGCTCGAGGATTTCAAACGCCTAGCACGCAGTCTCTTGATTTGGAGAACTCATCTGAACAGTATATTCAACCGAATGTTTTCTTAGACTTAGTTCCTAACCCTGTCGGTATCGGTCGAACAGTCAGGTTTAACATGCTGATTACGCCTCCTCCACCAACTTCGAATGACCGTTTTGACGGTGTAACGCTTTCTATTACGCGCCCAGACGGAACTACCTATACGCGTGGTACTTTCTTCTCTGATTCCAACGGTTTGCTATACACTGATTATGTGCCAGTCTTAGTTGGCAACTATAGCATCCAAATGAATTATCCTGGGCAGCTCTTCGCCAGCCGCAACCTCACTTATGTGGGTTCCCAGAGTCCGGTAATAACGCTAAGTGTAAAGCTTCAGGCATCGCCCAAGACATGGATAGTTGACGACGATATGCCAGCAGATTTCCAAACAATACAAGGAGCAATAAACGCTGCTTCCAGCGGAGACACGATTTTTGTCCGCTCAGGGATGTATCAAGAAAATCCTGTTGTTAACAAGTCTTTATCTTTAATTGGAGAAGGCGCACACCAGACCACCATTAGCGGCAAAACCTCTGGAAAAATCGTGACCGTAAGTGCGTCCAGAGTTACTATTACGGGCTTCAGAATTCAGGGAATCGGAGGAACCCAACCCCAACCATATGACATCGGGGTCTTTTTTGTCAACCTCGTCACATACTCCAACATAAGCCACAATATCATTACAGGCCACGGTTATGGTATTTCGCTTAGAGGCTCTCAACATAGCGTTGAATCTAACTATGTAGTAAATAACACAATTAGCGGCATTTACCTGAATGGATCATCGAACAACGCCATCACACGAAATAACGTAACAGGCGGCAAGACTGGAATTTTCATCTCATGGCCTTCAAGCAACAACATCCTCAGAAGCAACATCATGACAGGAGAAAACTTGAATCTACACGTAATCAGCTACGACATCCCAGGCTTCACAAACGACATTGACACGTCAAATACAATTAACGGCAGACCAGTATACTACTGGATAAATAAAGCAAATCAAATTGTACCCGCTGGCGCTGGAGCTGTTTACCTAATAAACTCTGTTAACATAACAGTGCAGGATTTGGAAATATCAAGCAATGGACAAGGCGTGCTCCTAGCTTACACAAAGGGATCTACAGTTCAGAGAAACAACATCACAAAATGCGACAACGGGATAAGAGTTCAATCCTCTTCAAACAACACGCTTCATGGAAACAATATAAGCGCAGGCGCCTTCGGCATAGTGCTTTACAGCTCATCAGCCAACAGGGTCACCAACAATAGCATAATTGGAAGCTCGATGCAAGGAATATCTCTTATGTCATCGTCCTCTGGAAATCAAATCTACCACAACAGTTTAAGCAACAAAAACCAATCTCGAGCTGATAGTTTAGCCAACACGTGGGACAACGGCTACCCTTCAGGTGGCAACTACTGGAGCGACTACAATGGCACCGATGCAAACGGCGACGGCATTGGAGAAACGCCTTACATTATTTCCGCGAACAATACAGATCGGTATCCTCTGGTCAGGACAACACTAGTTAAATCAAACGTGAGCACATCAAATGCTACGACTCAATCATCCACGACAACATCGGCTGCTTCTAAAGAAGGAAAAACGTCGACATCTCAGCCAAAAGAGAACGAGTCCAAGTTTTACGAGGAAACAACTCCCATCGACGAAGAGCCAACCAGCACTCCAGAAGACGGGCAACAGCCATTCACGGCACCAGATTATCCGCTGTCCGCCGCAATCATCCCAATCGCTTTGCTGCTAGGGGTTGCCACCGCAATCGCGTTTGGAGGACCCTTGCTCCTGCTTAGGCGTAAACGATAGTCGCGGTTACTTTTTGCATTCTTTGAGTTCCATCAGCTCAGCAAGAGTCTTGTTCAGGATAACGAAGTCTCCGACTTCCTTTATGGTGTAGACGGGCAGGCAAACGAAAACTTTGCCAAAATATGGTCTCTCGAAACCCATTTTTTTCGTTGCTTCATCGTTTAGGCTCACGTAAAAGCTCGTTACTTGCCACATGCCCATATCCAGCTCGGCGCTCTCTATTTCTCCTATTGCAAAATCGTCCGCGGTCATGACTTTTTTCCAGAATAATCTTCCGATTTCAACCATCTTAGAATCACGAGAGTAACACTTGATGAACCAGCATTTATACGTTATTGGCTAAGGTCGATGATTTAAAAAAGAGGAAGAAAAAAAGGTAAGGTTCAGCTAGTTCTTATTTCTACTTTTTCTGCATTGCTTCCATATTACGCATGATGACTTCCATCGTCTTCTTCAGCTTGTCCACTGGACTGAACTCCCAAACTTCAGTTCCTGCTTCAACTATGCCCGTGTGCCCTGGCGGGAAATAATACGCATCGCCCGCTTTAGCGACCTCCTTTTTCCCATCGTAAATAATCGTCATTTGACCTTTCACAACGATGCCCCAGTGTGGGCAGGGGTCACGATTATTCGGCAAACCCTTCAGCAACGGTGTAACATCGAACTTCTCGTTGAACACGTCATATTCGACGTGCATGTCGCCCCAGACTGCTTCAGACATAACAATTTCCTTTGTATCCATAGTTTTCGGCAACTCATTTTTTGACGCTCGCATTCAAAAAACACCTCCATTCTCGTTCCACCGAATCTATTAAAGGGCAGTCATAAGGCTTTGTGACTGTGACTCGACGCCAACAATCACACAAACTAATTGCTAACGCAAAGCGCTGAAAAAGCATATATGACCCGAGAAATCACTCTTTCAAAAAGGACACGGTGATTCAGACGGCTGCATCAGGCGATGGAGAAAACGAGATGGTTGTAACACCCTGGGAAGTCAGGGGCAAAGTCGACTACGACCGGTTAATCCGAGAATTCGGAACCCAACCCTTAAACGAAGAGTTGCTGAAAAAAATAACGCAACACACCAACCAACTTCATCTTCAGCTTCAAAGACGCATATTCTTCAGCCACCGCGACCTAGACACAGTGCTTGACCTTTACGACAAGGGAATAAAATTCGTCCTTTACACTGGCAGAGGACCCTCAGGTCCCGTTCACATCGGACACCTGGTTCCATGGATTTTCACGCTTCACCTGCAGGAAAAGTTCGGTACAAGACTCTACTTCCAGTTAACAGACGACGAAAAATTCCTCATCGACGACGAAGCCACAATAAAGGAAACGCAGAAATACGCTTATGAGAACGCCTTGGACCTGATCGCGTTAGGCTTCAAACCCGAGAACACGTTCATAATTTATGATACCAAAGACATCGACCTACTGTATGACATAACGCTTGAAGTCGCAAAACGCATAACATACTCCACCGCCCGAGCAAGCTTCGGATTCCAAGACAGCACAAACATCGGCTGGGTATTCTGGCCCGCCCTGCAAGCCGCTCCCTGCTTCATACACAAGAAACTAACAGGCGAAAACGTTCCCGCCCTCATACCCGCAGCCATAGACCAAGACCCGTATTGGCGAGTCACACGCGACATAGCGCAGAAACTTGGTTACTACAAGCCCGCTCAGATACACTGCCGCTTCCTGCCTGGTTTAGGCGCGGGCGGAAAAATGAGCGCCTCAATGCCTGAAACCAGCATATTCACTATGGACACGCCCGATGTTGTGAAGAAGAAAATCTGGAATGCTTTCACGGGCGGCAAAGGCACGGCGGCGGAACAACGCAAAGAAGGTGCTGATCCGACTGTGTGCTCGATTTTCCAGTACTACTTTTTCCTATTCGAAGAAGACAACGCAAAACTTGCCGAAAGAGAGCGCAAATGCAAAGCGGGCGAAATGCTCTGCGGCGAATGCAAAAACGACATCGCGGCAAAACTGAACAAGTTCCTCGGAGAACACCAGAAAAAGAGAGAAAAAGCCAAAGACATCGTGGAAGAATACCACATAAAACGTTAACCCGTTTTTCTGGCATTATGCATTTAAGAAACTTCGTGCAAAACAATCAAGCTAACCACCCGAAAGGTCTCAGGCGTCCATTATGAACTATCCTGACGAGGAAATACTCGAAAAATTCCGTTCATCAGGAAAAATTCTCCGCGAAACCAGAGAAGAAATGAAAAGCAACGTGTGCGAAGGGATGTCGATAATCCAAGTCTGCGAGAAGGCTGAAAACCTCATTCGGACAAAAGGCGGAAAACCTGCTTTCCCTTGCAACGTCTCGATTAACGAGGTCGCCGCGCATTATACGTCGCCACCTGAAGATGAGAGAAAGATTCCTGAAGAAGCAGTGGTCAAAGTGGACTTGGGCGTACATGTGGACGGTTACGTAACGGACACCGCCTTCACCGCATGCTTCAATCCTGAACATAGGCAGATGGCTGACGCCGCGGAGTACGCTTTGAAAACCGCCGTGGAGAACATCCATGCCGACATGAGCGTGTCGACAATAGGCAGTCTCATCGAGAATGCGATAAGAAACCGCGGTTTCAAACCAATCTCAAACTTAACAGGGCATTCGGTTGGAAGATACCTCATTCATGCGGGAACGTCAATTCCAAACGTGTCGCAATTATCTCTGACAAAGGTCAAAGCGGGCGAAGTGTATGCCATAGAACCATTCGTTACTCTTCCAGAGGCGGTCGGACGCGTTGAGGATAGCCCCGAAACAACGATTTTTCGCTTGGTCAAAGCTAAATCAGTTAATAATCCTTACGCAAAGCAACTTATGAAGTACATTGAAGCGAATTTCAAGACCTTGCCCTTCGCTGAACGCTGGCTAAAGGATGGCGTGCCTGAACAAAAGTATCGCGAAGCCTTCCGAGAATTGCTCGCTTCAAAAAGTGTTATGGGTTATCCCGTGTTTGTTGAAGTTAGTGGAAACCCAGTCACCCAAGCTGAGCATACGGTTCTTATCAAGAGGGATGGTTGCGAAGTTTTGACTTAGAATGGGTATTTTTTCTCTTTTTCTTTTACTTCCTTGTATATTGCAGTTATGATCTGTTTGTCGTCGCATTTCTGGCATTTCTCCAGTTCCTTATACACGTAGTCGCCGCGCTGGAATTCTCTGACGTTTTTTATGGCGCATTTTCTGCATTCAATAGTGGTCATTACTTGCGGAGGTACAGCAGTCTTCATAGTTGTCACATGCCTTCGAGACTGCAGGAGCACGTAGGTTGCCAGAGTTATTGAGACTATGCTTAGACCAAGCATGTAAATCCAGGTATACGAGCCTTGCGATTGGTCACCGTAGAAGGAGATTGCCAAACCTATTGATACGATGGCCAACGCGTAGACTGCTAACACTACCAAAAATACGAAAGTTGAAATCCTGCTTGCAGTTTGCGACGAGTTTGTGGTCATTCTTTTTCTCTCCTATTGTCCTACTCCGATGGTGTTGCCCACGCCGACGATTATTACTTTGTCGCCTTCCTTCGTTCGTTCCAAGACAACACTCTTCACTCTCTCTAAGACTTTGTCAACTGAGTCCGCGATTTCCTTACGCATCGGCGAAACCGCATCCCCTATGTCCTCCTTGACTATCACAGCGTTTATCGGAATGTGATACTCGGCAATGGATTCTTCAATCTTGAACTGGTCAACGCCAGGTCCACCGATTGCCGCGCCGATGCCTTCAGCCACTTCGCCGACGGGTTCGCCTTCGAGCTTCAAACCTGCATCAATCATGATTACCATAGCGATTTTTCCTTCGTTCTCTTCAATAACCGCTTTCACAGCATCACCTGGCTTGCCGACATTTCCGCCCGGACCTTCGGCTTTTATCACCAATGCACTCCGTCCTTCGAACGGAACGGTTGCGACGACGCAGTCTTTGGGCACTTTTCTGACTTCGTAGCCGTGCATAAGTTTTGCCGCAACAAGCGGTCCCGCTCCATCGCCTATCGGTTGACCATTAGCGAACGCTTTCAACGCGCTGGCGTAAGCTTCAGCTTCTTTCATAACCAAGGGCAGTATCATCTGCAACTGCAGTATGGTGTAGAAGCTGAGCGTTTTTTTGCCTTGAATATAGAAGTGCCTGACAACTTTGAAAATGAAATTAATCGCCATAGCCGCTTCGAGAGTATTCTCCAAATTGTACACCTGAGCCTCGTCCGTGGCGGGCGCCATCAACTTCACCTCATCTTTCAGGCGAGCGTCCCTTACGTCTAGTATGTGATCGAGCTTCCAAACTATGCCTGCCGGGTCCATGTTCTGTGGACCAATGGTGAAGTATTCTAAGTAGCGGTCAATCCGTGGGGTGGGATCAGTCGCTGGCTTGCCGATCTCTTTTATGGTTTCAATGGCGGTTTTTCGAGCCTCTTCCCGCATATACTTCAGCTTATGGAGGGAGCTTTCAACTTCCCTGATCGCGGCGTACATTTGGATTCTTTGCCCGTAGAATATGAACACCACGAAGAAGAGGATGTAAACAACGCTGATAATCTGCGAGATTATATCTCCTGCGCCAAGAAGCTGGCCTGTGAGCACTGGAAGTACCGCCAACACGTTCATTTTTTCACCATTCTCCCACAACAATCAGCACTTAGTTATAAAGTTTAGGTAAATAACCCCCCTGCGCTTTTAGTGGAGGTTGAGTGGGTTGCCAGCTTTCCCAGGTTCACGTAGCCTAAGACTACACTACAGCGGGGAACGGAACACGGTTTAACTTCTGAGTTCGGAATGGGATCAGGTGGGACCCGCGCCCTCTGACCGGCAAACCCAGCATTACTCGCGGA
>DATEAU010000061.1:0-10048 GCA_035288165.1 Bathyarchaeia archaeon | reverse complement strand
TCATTTGTAAACCACCGCCCACAACAACCAGCTCGTATTCGGAGATGTCTTTGATTTTTTCTTCTTTTGCATTCACAACTTTTACGTCGAAGCCTTCTTCGCGAAGTACTTTCGCGATTTCTTCTGCGGTTCCAGCTGTTGCTCCGTAGCGAGTAGCATAAACGATTAGGGTCTTCATCATAGAAAACACTTGAGTTCTCATATTCTACCGTGACTTTTAAGGTTGCTTGATGTCGCGGGTTTCGTTAAACAGGTGAGTGGGAAACTGGCAAGAGGTATTTTATATTACGAATGTAATAAAATGGCGCATGTCGAAAAACTTCAGCTCCACCGCACTTACGAAGTGCGCCTTCCCCCATTCCCCAAATACTTCTTCAAGAAACGCCCCTGATTCTGAAGCCTCATCACAAGAGAAATGGAACCACCCGCAGGCTCACACCGCCCTTTGATAATCGACCCAAGTATGCTTTCCAAATTCAACTCAGAATCAATAACCGTGTAAGCACACCCTATTACGGGACCATAATGCGCGTCGGTTCCAGCCACCCGAGGCAGACTAAAGCGTTCCGCGAGCTTCTCTGCTTTCGAAGAGGCACTCCTAAACGGAAATGACGACGCATTTATCGTTTCGACGGCGTCAAACTTTGCAGTTACGTGTTGCCCAATGCTGCCCTTGAACAACGCGTAAGGGTGACACGCAATGGCAACGCCGCCTGCCCTGTGGATTCGGTCCACCGTTTCATCCGCGCTCAAGCCTCTCGGGATAACTTCGTTTACGTTGAGCCCCACTATGTGCCCGTCTCGGCTTGAAACCTCCGTACCAGGAATAATCAGGAAACCAGTTTCTCTCGCGATTTTCTTTGCGCCCTCAACCTGATTGTGGTCGGTCACGGCTACGGCTGTTAACCCGCGTTTTTTGGCGTAGAAAACTAGGTCTGCAGGAGTAATTATCGAATCACTGGAATAAGTCGTGTGGACGTGGAGGTCAGCCTTTACCTGCATAAGCATCAGCTTCAAGCGGTTTTCGCCATTCTCGCCCTAACCTGCACAAGCATTTCGTCAAGTTTCTTTTCGTCAGCGTCTATCTTCTTGAACAGCGGCGTCGGCTTGTTTATCTTGTGTCCCGCTTCTAGCGGGGTTAGGGCGTCTTTCCACCTGGATGCGCTAGCTTTTCCAGTGAGGTTGAGCGTTTGCCACAACTTCTCCGCCGTACCAGGAATAAACGACGACGAAGCCACAGCCAAAGCTTTCACGATTTGCACAGCAACGTAAAAAATGCTCGCGGCTTTTGCTCTGTCGGTCTTGAGCAGGTTCCATGGTTCCTTCTCGTTCAGGTACTGGTTCCCCAATCGGCTTAAGCTAATCAGCGTGTTCGCCGCCGACTGAAGCTTAGCGGTTTCAAGCTCTTCGGCTATGGCTTCGATTTTTTCCCTTATAGTCGTCAGGACCATTTCGTCTTCTGCTTCCAACTTCTGCGGTTGGGGAACCGTGCCTTCGAACTTGTTAGTTATGAACGTTAAGGTTCGATGAATAAAGTTGCCGTAAGTGTCGTTGAGGTCTGCGTTGATTTTCTCAAGGAAGAAGTCCCAGGAGAAGTTCGTGTCTTTGGATTCGGGTCGCGTGGCGATGAGGAAGAAACGCCAGTAGTCCACAGGAAACATCTCTAACGCTTCGTCAATCCAGATGCCGATGCGCTGGCTTTTGCTGGCTTTTTCGCCTTTGAACTGGAGGAACTCGGTCGCCGAAACGTTCCACGGAAGATTATAATCCTCGCCCGAAGCCAACAGCAGCGCTGGAAGAATAATCGTGTGGAAGGGAATGTTGTCTTTGCCCACGAAATACAACGTCTTCGCTTCCTTGTTGAACCAGAATTCCCGCCACTTATCCGGCTCGCCTATTCGCCTGCACTGCTCGATGGTTGCGGAAACGTATCCTAAGACGGCGTCAACCCACACGTAGACGGTTTTGCTCTCAGCTCCTGGAAATGGCGCGGGGATTCCCCATTCAACGTCGCGTGTGACGGCTCGGGGTTTCAGGCCTTCTTTTATCCAGTTTAGGCTGAAGTTTTTGGCGTTGGCTGGAAGCTGTTTATTATCCTTAAGGTATTGGCTTAGTTGGTCGCTGAGTTTTGAGAGGTCAATGTACCAGTGCCGCGTGGTTCGCACGGTCGGCGGGTTCTTGCAGATGACACAGTAAGGCTCAACAAGCGCGGTCGTTTCCAATAGTCTTCCGCATTTGTCGCATTGGTCTCCGCGGGCTCGCTCGCAACCGCAATAGGGGCATTTGCCTTCCACGAAACGGTCGGGCAAAAACCTGTGGTCATGTTCGCAGTACAGCATCTGCGTGTCTTGGCTGAAAATGTAGCCGTTCGCGTAGATTTTCATCAACGTTTCCCGTACGAATTCTTTGTGCACAGGGTTTTCGGTTCGCGTGTAATTATCGAAAGAGGCGTCCCACCGCCTAAACAGTTCCGTAACACGCGCGTGATTCCTGTCAGTCAGCTCCTTCGGCGTTATTCCCTGCTTTAACGCTTCAACCTCTATGGGTGTCCCATGCTCGTCTGAACCGCTAACTAAGAGAACGTCGTCGCCTCGGAGCCTGTAGTATCGCGCGGCAACATCGGCTGACAAGATTGAGCCAACTAGGTTGCCCAAGTGGGGTGTGACGTTGATGTAGGGCCATGCTGAGGTCACTAGGACTTTTTCCGAGCTTAACGCACTCTCCACGTTGTGACTTTGAACGTTCATAGGAATTGTGGATTCTATTACTTAATCGTGTCGATAACTTGTGTGCCGTGTTTTTAGATTATCTCCCCGAGGATGAAAAGAACTATATGCTGAACGAAACAGAACTCCGCTCGGTGCAAACATGGCTTTTACACGTTGGACCAAGACTTGGATAGTGGCTGTTCTGGTTTCCTTGATGCTTTACGATGTTCGCTGGCTATACGGAGTTGTCGTGAGCGTTTACCAAATTTCAATCGGCGCCCGCGTGGCGTCGTGGTGGAGATTCTGGCTAGACTACGCGCTGACAGGCTTGGTCGGCGATATGGTTCGGCTGTTCGGAGTTTGTCTTGCTCTTTACGCGATTTATTTGACTTGGGCAGCAAAGCGCGAGTCGTTCTTGAAGGTAAAGAAGTACGTGTCTGTTGCGGTTCTCTGTGAAGGAATTTACTTTCTTATTTTGGCGCCCATAACTGTGATCGAGTTTACGCGGGGTGTTGTCCCTCTGCTGATGGCTGGATATTTGCTACAGATTCTATTTGCTTCGTCCATGTTAATTGTATTAAGCGTCAAGGTCTGGCGTTACTCTGAGTCAACTCGCGATGACGTCGTGAAATGGGCTGCCATTGCGGGGATAAGTTACTTGGCGGGGATATGGGTTAACAATGTCTTCAGGACGTTTCTGAGCGGGGTTACCTCTGTGGTTTTTCTCAACGCAATAATTACTTTGTCGTTGTCGCTTGTTTTCACAATCGCAGGATTCCACACGTTGCTCAAAACTGGGAAGAGGAGAAGGAACACGAAACTGTTTGCCGTTTCGTTAATCCTGCTGGGATTGCATTTCGCAGTCTTCATTCTCTCCTCGTGGATTACCAACACGTTAGTCTATGCTCTCTTAGTTGAGATTTGGCCTGCAACGTTTCTGGGCTTGGGATTCAGTTTGCTCAAGGAAAATAAACACAATTGGTTCAACTGAGTAATCACTGCTTTCTGCATTTACTCAGCAAACGCCAAGAATTCTTAGCAAAATCAACATGTTATGGCAAATGTGTGTCTACGATAGGTACGCACGCGGTCAAAAATCAGAATTTGACGTAGAGACTTTTTGTGAACAAGCGAGCGTGGACGTCTTCGGAGTAGTAGACTTCACTGCAATCGCAATTTCAGATATGGTGCTAAGAAAAACAAGCTTTCAGGTCACTTTTGTCACTATCGCATCCGAGAGTATGTGGAAAACGCGTTGTCGCCTTCTCGGACATATAATCCAACCTATCAGCAAATCCAACGGTAAGAAGAACGCTTTTCCAATACTTTCCACAACCGCATGGGTCACGCCAACAGGTGAACCATCTAGCCGCGTGACTTTTATCCTCATTATCATTTTACCTAACGATTGCCCGTACACGCTTTCCATGAACGTCCAATAAAACAAGAGAATGAAGCCGTTCAGGTTCAGGCTGAAAAAGAAGTAAAGCCAGTCTGGCAAGCCTGGTATGAAAGTAACATTGAAAGGGGAACCTCCAAGTAGAATAAGGAAACTCACTACGCTAGTGACTATGCCAATGAGAACCACGTCTATAAGCCACGCGAGGAAGCGTTCCCACCAAAAAGCCAACTTCACCCCTTCAGGAGCCACACACGTAACAGGCGCAACAGGAGTAAGAGCTACAGGAGCTGTCTCTTCAATCACAACGGCGGTTCCACATTTAGGACAGAACCGTGCTCCTTCTGGAAGCTCGTTTCCACAATTTTTACAGTACGGCATTCCCGCTTTCTCCCTCAGCAGTGTATTTCAAGGTTTACGCTTATAATTCTTTTTTAGCTCCAAGATCGCAGACGCGTTCGGCAAGACTTAAATCCGAAAACAAGCTACGCTAAACTGAGGTTTTACCAGACATGCCCTACTGCCGTAAATGCGGCGCCAAACTAGCTGACGACGCAAGGTTCTGTCAAGTCTGCGGAACCCCAGTAACATCCCCAGTTGCAGGTGTTCCACGAACGGCACCAATCCGCCAACCCGTCAGGAAAGCCCAGTTTCCTACAGCAGCTATCATATTAATCGCAATTCTGATTTTAGCAGTTGTCGTTGCCGCTGTGGTTCTTTTGCCTTTTCAGCCCGTGGAGTTCAACCAGCAGAACGAAGCTTCAGCAGCTAACGTAAACAGCTTATACTTTAATCTTGAAGCAGACATCGCAGACATTAACGTACACTTCAGGGATTTGCCTGCAAATCAAAGAGTGCAGGTGAATACTTCGGCGACAGGGTGGAGAAACATCCTCGGCACAGATCAACCCGTAAATTTGACTCTTCAGGAAAGCTCTGCCAATGCCAGCTTGATATATATTGTGAAGGTTTTAAGAACCGAAGGCAGATCAATGTTTTCTAATGTTAATGTGATATGCGATGTCCTCATCGACCCGTCCATCCGCCTAGATCTCAATTTAAGAACCAGCACAGGACGAATTGAAATTGACGCTGACAAAACCGTAACCATCAGCAAATTATTCGCGGAAACTACAACTGGCGACGTCAACGTCACCCTATCGGAAGGCGTGATTTTTTCAGGTCCTTCATCTCTAAGATCAATTACCGGTTCAAACTGGTTGCTGTGGAACAACGCTGACATTTCAAGAAACACCAGCGTTAATGTAGGCTCCATGACGGGTAACGTGTACGTGAATTTAACTCAGACCAAGCAGCTTTCAGGAAACTTGACCGTAAGCGTTGAAAACTCTAACAGGGGATTTATTGCCCTCAGGTTAACTGTCCGCGATGATGTCGGCGCCAAGATATCAGCCACCGCGAACATGGGAGAAGTGCGTTTACAGCAAAAAGGCTTTTCAGGAAACGAACTTCCAATACAGTCCAGCAACTACCCATCACAAAACAACTTCATTCTCAATCTAGAAAATGCAGGGGGCAGAACCGACATAAACGCCATTTACGAACTCACAGGCGTTCGAAGCTAAAGGAAATATAACCTAAACACTTAAAACGTCCCAACTAAATTTGTAATCCATAAGGTGAAATTCTTGGCAGAACCACGAAAATTAACGTCAACCGAACTCGCACAGAACGATGGAAAAAACGGAAAACCAGCCTACATTGCATTCAAAGGCAAAGTCTACGAAGTCTCAGCAAGCCCAATGTGGTTGGAAGGCGACCACATGGCAGCGCACCAGGCTGGAAAAGACCTCACAAACGAGATGGAGCTCGCCCCGCACAGGGAAGAAATGCTCCAGAAAGTCAAGGAAGTCGGCGTGCTCGTCTAGCGCCGCGCTCAGAATACGACTTTGAGGACGCGGTCAACACGTTCTAAAGCGTTTAATGCTGCGTTGGCGTCTTCCGCGCTCAAGCCCCCAACCATTTTCAATCGGTGAAGCCTTTCGACAATCGCGAAAAGCTCGTCAAAAGCTGACTTCACATCTAAATCGCAATTCATGTTCTTTTCAAAACCCTGAACAATTCTGGCAACCAGCAGTTTGGCTTTTTCTCTGGGGGCAGACGATTTTGCTTTCTTCAAGTCTTGAATCATGCTTTTGAACTGGTCCAGTTTTAGGATAGTTGCGGCTAGCTTATCCCAGGTGAAGTTCAGCCTTTTCCTGTAATGCCTGTAGATTATAAAGAAGCGAACGTGGTAGCCTCCGTAGCCTTTGGCGCTCAAGTCGTCTGGATAGTACACGTTGCCCTTGCTCTTGGACATTTTCTGTCCATTCACGAAAAGGTGAGCACCATGAAGCCAGTAGCGGGCGAATTGCTTTCCTGAAACTGCTTCCACAACCGCAAGCGTGTAATCGTGATGCCTCACCAAATTGTCTATTCCCCCAGCAGCCACGTCCACCGTGAAGCCGAGATGCTCCGTGACGATGGCAGCGTCTTGAATGTTCCATGCTGGTCTGCCCTTGCCGATTTCCGTTTCCCAGCAAACAGGGCTTTCCCCGCAGCCGTGCCAGAGGATGAAGTCGCCCCTGTTCCACGTAGTTCCAGGATAAGTGTCCTTGTGGAAACGCCGCTTCTGCTTGGGCCACTGGCTCATGTCCAGCTTAGCGAGTTTGCCGAATCCCGCGAACTTTAATGGGTCAAAATACACGTTTTCTACGCCTTCATGCGTATGCCAGTAAGCGTAGCCTTTATCGACTAGATCTTTAACCATCCATGCAGCTTGATTAATTGCCGTTGAAGCTCTAACTGTGTAGTCGGGGACTTTTGTTTTCAGGAATTCGAAGTCGCGGAACAGCACGTTCTCGTTGCGTGCGGTTAATTCTTCAACTGAAACGTGTTCTTTTTTCGCTTCGGCGATGGCTTTGTCCTCCACATCAGTCAACGTCATCAACCGTGTAACCCTGTAGCCCAGATACTCCAAGTAGCGTTGCAGAACGTCCTCAAACAGGAAAGTGCGGTAATTGCCAATGTGTGGACGCATATAAGTGGAAGGACCGCAAGTGTACATCTTCACTTCTTTGTCTATGATGGGTTTGAATGGCTCGATTTTTCCAGTCAAAGTATTAAACAGACTAACCGTGGGTCCTCACTTCTCGCTTGCTACGCTTTTCTAGATTTCTCCTCATCGTCGAATTTCTTGAGAACTTCACGGGCTTCTTCGATGTGTTTTTCTGGCTGAAGTTGCGACGAGAAAACGTGCCTGACCACGCCTTCCTTGTCAATTATGAATGTGACTCTTCCAGGGATTAAGCCCAGTGTTGAAGTGGCGCCGTAGAGTTTCCTGACTGCGTTGTCTACGTCGCTGAGTAGCGTAAACGGCAAGCCGTGATGCTCTGCGAACGCCTTGTGCGATTCAACCGTGTCAGCGCTCACGCCGATGACTTCCGCGCCCAAATCCGTGAAGAGTTCGAAGCTATCCCTGAAAGTGCAGGCTTCGCGTGTGCAACCAGGCGTTTCGTCTTTTGGGTAGAAGTATAAAACCACGTTTTTCTTTCCCCGAAACTGCGACAGCGTAACGTTCTCGCCTTTTTGCGACGTTAGCGTGAAGTCTGGGGCTGTGTCTCCTACGTTTACTTTCATTGAGGCATCAGGTAGCCTTGAAGCTGGAGGGTCTATTAACGCTTTCTCGTTAGGTGAGGATGACTGGAAATTAACGTTATAAGCCTCGTCCGACTTCCTGCATGCTGGAGAGGAAAATTTTGTCCGAGAAAATGCTGAATATCGCAAGCCACAAGTGCCGCGCGTTAATCAACAAAGCTTCAGGTGTTCCAATAGTTTTCTTGCACGGTTACTCGTTCACAAGCGATGTATGGCAACGCACTGGCGCCACCGAACTGCTTGAACTGAAACAGGTTCCTTTCTTGGCTTTGGATATGCCTTACGGCGCGAAAAGCGAGTGCCAACCCCGAAGCAGGAACGTGGAAGTCAATGTCGCCGTCGTCAACGAAGCTGTCAAGACCATTTTCGGCGAAGCAGCGCCAGTGCTCGTCGGCGCCAGCTTAGGCGGGCACATCGCGCTACAGTATGCCGCCCGATTCCCTGTTAAGGGTTTAATGCTTCTAGCTCCAACGAGGGTGCTTGAAGAAACGCTGCTGCAAGCTTACAGGAAGTTCACGTTTCCAGTCCGCATCATCATCGGCTCCGAAGACAGAATAGCGTCACATGAAGAACTGCGAAACCTTGTGGATAAGGTGCCGAACGCGAAGTTGACGGTGTACCAGAACGAGGGACACACCGCTTACCTTGGTCGCCCTGACAGGTTCAAACGTGACCTTATGGAGCTTTACGCGTTGGCGGAGCAGTGAGTACTTAGGGTTTGGCGACGACGATGTAATGGTCGCGTCCTGCATCTCTCACGCTTTCAATGTCGAAGCCTGCGTTTTTTATTAGAGCCTGTGCTTGTTCCTTGCTGATCCGAATCCGAACAGGCGGACCATGTGCTGTCCGTTTTTTCTTCCAATCCAAGTCCACCAGTTTTCCATCGGGCTTGAGCATTCGGTTGGCGTTGAGCAACACTTTCGCTGGGTCATAGAAGTCGTGGAGGACGATGCTGTAGAAGACGATGTCGGCGCATTCGTCGCAGAAAACCGTTTCTTCTGCTTTCGCCACTACGGCTTTTATGTTGGTTAAGCCCTTCTTGTCGGCTTTGTGTTTAAGCCTCTCGATAGCTGAAGCGTCTGTGTCCACGGCGTAAATCTTGCCCGTTTTTCCCACAATCTGCGCGGCTAGGATGGTGAAGAATCCGTCTCCGCAGCCTACGTCTACGAAAGTCATGCCTAAGCCTAAACCAGCGTCTTTCAGCACCTTTTCAGGGTTAAACCAACTTCGTCTTGTGGCTTCATCCAGTGAAAAACCGCCATGACAACCCACACAAATGCCTCGAATATTAAGTGATCTTTAAGTTCTTATACTTTAGCAACTTTGGTTTTGTCTCCGCCTGCAAACTTGAAGGAGAACACAGTCAAAAAAAGTTCCCTCGGGGTATTCTGATGCGAATTATACTCACTCTGTCGTCTGTCTGTGTCTGTTTGGCACACACGGGCGCACCTTACGGGTTTATGATTTAGTATAGTTCCCCCATTTTTTCTTTGAGGAGAGGGTCAAGACACACAGATAGTTTGATTCTAATTTTGAAAGGAACAATTGGAATATTTTTGTATCGCTTGAGGTGATTTCTCTTTCAACTGTTATAATCTTGATTGAGAAGAAATAAATTTTATATTAGTTAATGTTAAGGAATAAGAAGGAAGCGTTTGTTTGAAAGCTAACAGAATGCCAAAAATCGCGATTTCGGTGTTAATTATCCTTCTCACAAGTATTGTTATCTTTACAGTATTCGCTTTTACGGTTAAGGCTCAATCAACATTTCAAACTTGGGAAATGGTTGCGACAACGGAAGGCGGATCTTACTCTGGAACGCTAAATGTTCAATCAGACGGTGATTTTACATCCTCCGGCTTCACAGGCAGCACGCCATCGGGATCCTACCCAATCGACGTTGAAGGCTTGATGTCTGGAACTTCAGTTAGTTTAACTATAACTGCCTATTACGACTCTGGAAATGGGCAAATTTATGGGTCTGGCGACGGAACGCTAAATGCGAAATTCCCATCGGCTACATATGCAAGCGGAACAATCAGTGGAACAATCTCTGATCCATTGGGTGCAAGGGGTTTTAGTATGAGCTGGACCGCTACAAAGACCTCTGGTGGAAGCAGTGGAGGTGGTGGTTTAGGTCTTTTTGATGACGATTCAATAGTTGACGTAGTACCGTTCATTATAGCCGGCGCTGTTGGCATAGTCCTAATATCGGTTTCGGTGGCGGTTGTTAAGTTTAGCAAGGCTAAGAGGCAACAGCGAATGCAAGCTGTAATGGATCCCA
>DATEAU010000060.1:0-4725 GCA_035288165.1 Bathyarchaeia archaeon | reverse complement strand
CACTGTAAACGCCGCCATCGCTGGCGTAGCAGTTGTTGCCAAGTTGAGTTCGAGAATGTACTTATTTTCCTGCGGCAGAATATAGCTTTTCCCGGAGCGTGTAGCCAGCACATTCCCGCCGCTATCTTTCAGTACTGCCGTATACGTGAATGAAGAAGCTCCTTCCACATCGTTGGGATTGTAGACTCTGGCCAGAACATCATACTTTCCGTTGCCCGCCGGAACAAAAGCCTGTTCCATGAATTGCAAAGCTTCTCCGGTAATATTTTCCTTGCACGCCGCACATACGCCACCGCAATCAATACCAGTCTCATTCTGATTCTGCTTGCTATCGGAACAAGTTTCTGGCGCCTTGATGAAAGCATAATAAATAAGCACCCCCAAAAGCACTGCGATGATAAGATAGATAAGGGCAATGAGAAACTGTTTGATCAGACGAGGCAGAGCCATATGGACAGGAGAAACAATAAGTGATGGGGGATGCGGGATGCAGGACAAGACAAATCTAAAACATTTCCTCTGTCCCAAAACCTACATCCTAATAGAGATTATAGCACAAAAAACAGCCTTGTTCAGGCTGGTTTCGTATTGTTTTGAAGAGGAATGTTCTCCGTCCGAATCGCTACGCTTCACTTGCGAATCGTGGCAGGCCGGCCGGCACCAATTTCATTACATTTTTGAGTTCAGAGTACCCGGCACCGACTTACTCTTGCCACTGAAGGCTACCACCCGCCTCGACTCGCGTTGCTTGTCGACGCGAGGCGGGTCAGCGCTGATAGGCTTTCGGCCCGAGGCCGATCCGCCTTGGGCGAAAACTGCTTTTCAAAACATAATTCTCGGCACTGACCTACTCTTGCCACTGAAGGCTACCACCCGCCTAGACTCGGCGAGGCTGGTCGGCGCTGAGATGCTTAACGGCTGTGCTTGTCCCGCTCCAATTTTCAATACATTGTTCCTGGCACCGACCTACTCTTGCCACTGAAGGCTACCATCGGCGCTGAAGTGCTTAACTACCGAGTTCGGGATGGGATCGGGTGTGTCCACTTCGCTAGAGACACCAGGAACAATATATTGAAAAGTACTCAAAAATTGGAGCGAGATTCGGTATGGGATCAGGTGTGACCCTATCGCTAGAGGCACCGGATACTCTGGTCTCAAAATGTTCTAAAGACGGAAACACCCGCCCGAATCGCTACGCGAATGCGTTGCGGGCGGGTTCCTCTCCAAATTGTCTGTCTAATAATAATTGTATATGTTGATCACTGCCCGCCTCCGCCTTGCGGCTTTGGCGAGGTTCGCCTTTCGGCGACAAGCACTCTTCACTGCTAACCGTCTCTGGCTCGTCAGATCCGCTGATTGGCGGATTCGTCGAGTCAAAGGAAAAAAGAAAGTTGAATAAATTTATTAGTACTGCTTGGCTTAATCCCTCTCGAGACTTCCACCTGCAGCCTATCAACCCGGCCTCCGCCTTGCGGCTTTGGCGAGGTCCGCCTTGCGGCGACCTAGTCATCTTCTAGGAAATTTCCCCAGCACCTAATTTGTGCCACAACAAACTATGCAAGTCTGTTATCAAAGAAGTACTTTATAGATTGATTGCGATTCTATAAAATTACTCTTCTTTTGCGTCAAAGACGCATGCGCAAATTAGGTGCTGGGTGTTGCCTTATCTTGAGCTTGGCTTCCCGCTTAGATGCTTTCAGCGGTTATCCTACCCGAACGTAGCTACCGAACAATGCTCCTGGCGGAACAGCTCGTACACCAGAGGTTCGTTCTTTCCGGTCCTCTCGTACTAAGAAAGAGTTCTCTCAAGCAACACACGCCTACAGCAGATAGGAAACCAACCTGTCTCACGCATGATACCACTCGTTACCGAGTGCATTGGACTATAGCTTCATCCAGCCGTAATTTTGAAAAATAGAAATTTCTATGGTCCAAAATTACAGCTGGATTGCTGACGTTTAGTCTCTACGGGCGTATTTTTCTTTTCTTCGAGTAGTTTAATACTCGATATATATCTACCAATTTGAGCATTGCCTGAAAATCACATTCATTCTTGATTTTCTTCTTCGCTTCAATGATTTTTTCCATTAGAGCCAACTGTTTCTTCTTAAAAAGAGAAAACGGTTTGGCTATCACAATGAATTCTTGAATCTCAGCAACCTTGTTGATTATAAGTTCTAGAATTCCATCATTACGCTCTCTAATGTAACCAAGTTGAAGCATTGCATGAAGCCTTTTCAGGGCTTCCTTAGATTTACTCGACTGGAACAGAACAATACTCGGAGCTATCTGATAGCCATAACGATACGAATCGTTTGGTTTTGCTCGTACATATACGCTACCGTCGCCATCGAGAAACCCTGCAATATATGCTCTTTGTGTTGGTGATAGTTTCATACTTCCCTCGGTATTATCCTAACATATGACAGGTTAATGTCAAATGGGATTTCACCGAAACGAGTCAGCTTGTTACTTTATATTACTATAAAGTACCGCCGTGATGTGATCGATTTTCTAACACTATTTCTAAGACGAAAAACCTATTTGATGTCGCAAGCCTCGGGGTTCAAACTATGAAAAAGCTAAACGCTTTACCCTACGACCAACGACGCGCAACTTGCAACAAAAATGCATTCGCATTCTGTTATTGGTTGTTAGTTATTGGTTATAAGTTAAGCAGCTTCGCTACTTCACGGTTTGAACCCAGCTCACGTACCACTTTAATTGGCGAACAGCCAAACCCTTGGGACCTTCTCCAGCCCCAGGATGTGATGAGCCGACATCGAGGTGCCAAACCTTGCCGTCGATATGGACTCTTGGGCAAGATCAGCCTGTTATCCCCAGGGTAACTTTTATCTGATGATCTTCCACACTCCTACGAGTGATGGTCGGTTCACTAAATTCTACTTTCGTAACTGATCGACTGATCGGTCTCTCAGTAAAGCTGACTTGTGCTTTTGCGCTATCGGCCCGATTTCCATCCGGACCTAGTCAACCTTAGTAAACGCCTCCGTTGCTTTTTAGGAGGCGACCGCCCCAGTCAAACTACCCACCAGGCACTGTCCCCGCACCGGTCGCTACGCTCCGGGTGCGGGACAAGCCCCCTCGCCTCAATAATAGAAACGGCGGGCCTGCCCAGCACCATCGGTCTGCGAAGCAGAGTGATCGGTGCAGGGTTAGAATTAAAATCTCTGCAGGGTGGTATTCCACTTGTCGACTCCACGCCCCCCAGAAGGGGCGCTTCATAGTCTTCCACCTATGCTCGGCAGCAAAAACTTTAAGTCAATACCAAGTTATAGTAAAGCTCCATGGGGTCTTTTCGTCTAGCTGTAGGTCGACGGCATCTTTACCGTCATTGCAATTTCACCGGGATGTTCGTTGAGACAGTTTCCAAGTCGTTACGCCTTTCATGCGGGTCAGAACTTCATGTTACTCCAATATTTCTATTGGCACTGACTATATCTTCATCCCTCAATTTTTATCGAGGGCGTCGGCGTGTTATGGCAGCGTTGATTTATTTCAAAACCCTTGCGAGTTTCAAAATACTTCTGCCATCTCAATTGTTCTGAAGAACAATCTCAGTCGATACGGGTTCTCAAAAACTTGAGATTCCCACGGTATTCTCCTGCCTTCGTCGCACTCTCCTTGATATAGAATGCTCCAGCGAGGACTCCACCGTTATTAGCCGAATTTGTTACCAAGATTACTCTTGGCACAGGCAATTTCTTTACCTGACAAGGAATTTCGCTACCTTAGGACGATTCGTGCCCTGTGTTCAGAAAGAATTTTCATTCTCTCCGTTTTTGATTTCTACTGGTAACCGGAAATCAAAACTCATAGTTACCCATGAGATCGGACTATATCATCCAGCATGGCGCTCCTTTCGGAATGCCCGTGGTTTGGCGTATAGTCTCTGAGGATTCTCTTTTTGAGTTTTTTCGTAATCGATTTGCGTAAACTTGCGCGTACGTCCTCGACCGAAATTGAGCTCTTCGCGCAACCGGATAATTTCACTCAGTCCAGCCGAGGTCAGATGCTCCTTACGAAAAACTTTTTCTGCGATACGACAGAAGATGGAAAAATTTTTCTTTTTTCTTTGCGAACGAAATTCGAAACGCTGGAAAAAAGGAATGACTTTCTCTTGAATCGCTTGCGGATTGGCACACACATAGTAATACACGCCATCTTTTCTTTCTTGTAACCTGCCACAACCAAGATATCTCTTGAATTGTGAAAGAATGTAGCTCTCCTTTTGAGCGACATTGAAAGTCAAGACGACTTGCCATCCCAGTGTATGATCCGGACGCTGTCGTAAACTCACTATGAAACTTCCTTCCCCATCGGCAAAGCCAGCTAAATAGTGGCCCACTTCTGGAGGAATTAGTTTCAACCATGCATTGTTTTCTTGCATAGATCATGTATTTAAGAGTCTTTCCTGCTGATTGTCCGACTCGTATCCCGCGATACTCTCACTGCTATGATTTTCACTGCCATTTCTCAGGCGAGTACATAACAATCCATTCGGAGTTTCCAGCATATAGCCAAATTTTTTAACTACAATCGTTCTATAGTTATCGCCGACGTTCACTGGCGCTTCGGGGATTGGCTTGCACCGCTCCCGTTAACGTTCCAGCACTGGTCAGGCGTCAGCCCCTATACTTCCCCTTACGGGTTTGCAGAGACCTGTGTTTTTGGTAAACAGTCGCTTGGAAAACTTTAGCTGCG
>DATEAU010000059.1:0-5314 GCA_035288165.1 Bathyarchaeia archaeon | reverse complement strand
AAATAAACACCTTCTCCTGTATCAAAGATAAATAGTTGAAATGCAATTTCGTAAGCAATAACGGAGGAAACAAAATTGTCTGTTGCACTAAGAAAATTCCAAACCGAAGTTGCAGCGTTGGTAGACAAAACTGTCAGCGTCTCCACCACAATGGGAAAAACATTCACAGGCACATTAATCGGCATAAACCCAGATAACCTGAGCCTCTGCATGGCTGAAGCAAAAGACGAAAAAGCACAAACCGCACACCGCGTCTTCCTAAACGGCAACACCGTAGCACAAATACTCAGCGCCGAAAAACCCTTCGACCTCAAAGCCCTAGCAGGACGACTCGAAAAAGTCTTCCCAACCATGGTCAAACTCTACGAAGACAAAGGCTTCATCTGGGTCATGGACAAAGTCAAACTAACCGAAAGAGGCGTAGTTGAAGGTTCAGGACCAGCAGCCGAACGAGTTCAAAAAGTCTACGCTCAATTTATGTCGGAAGTTAAAGCCTAAATAAACCAGCGCATTTGCTCCTCTTCTTTCTTCTTTTCCTGCCCCAAATTCCGAATCAAACCAAACGAATCAAGAACTTTCTTCGTCTGCTCAGTTGAAGCATCAAGCCTAGACAAATCTAAATCCAGCTTCAAATACTTACACAATGCAGTCAAAGCGCAACGCGTGGCATTCGGGTCAGGGACCATCCCCAACGTATCCACTAACAAAGCAAATCCCTTCACGGTCCTAAGCCTCGCCAAACCCACGATGATACCTGCAATGCCGAAAACATGACCTACCATAATCTTCGTTCCCAAATCCAAAGCCTCCTTTAAAGTCTCTTGATCCGTGGCAGCACTGTAAATTCCTGGGGCACCGCGAACCTCATCCTTCTTGAAGCCTCCAATCGAAATTATGAAGCGGCAACCAAGCTCCTGCACAATATCCAACACTTTTCCGCATAACTCATACTGGCCAAACGTCGTCAAAGCTTGCGTGTTACCATACCAAATAATCAAATCGCGACCGCCATTCGCTCCCTTAACATAGTAGAGCTCATTTATGGGCGAACGTGTGCCTCCACCCTCCGTCGTCACAGCAAAATCCTGAAAAGAGGCAGAAACAATCTGGGCAAACCGCTTCGCCTTAAACTCGGTTATCAAATGCAAAGCCGCAATATTCGCCACGAACCCTATTCCAGGCAAACCCTCTATCAGGACTGGATTGTTGAGTTCGGGTTTCTCGGAGATTTCAACAGTGCATACCAAAGCTGAGGCATCCTTCAAAGTGACTGAATATCACACACGAACTCGCGATATAAGCCTGTTGATGCAACAATAAGCCAAGATAATTTAAATACTCAGCCTAAACTGCTACAGTCTCACCAGAAGTTTGGAAGCACAACGCCGTATACTTTCAGGTGCCAATTAGCTTTTGCTCAGAACCTTTTTCCTCAAATGGCGATTCTGCAAAACGATACGTTCTACTACGAAGCCAAAGAATGCAAAGCTGAAGATGAGTAACCCGAAAGCTAGACACATCGCTTGCCACTGCCTTACAAGCTAAACTGTGGCTGAACTCTCCTGGTAGTTTGTTGTTAATAAATTCTATTATCTTCCCTTAAAACAAGACTTAACCTGTTGACATCATTCGTCTTTAAGGAAAAAGCCTTCGAACGCAACAAATTTTTAATTATTCATGTTAATAATACTCGCTATCCTAACGCTTTTTGCAGATTTCTGTTTCATTAAGCACGTAGTAAACATACAAACTTGCCTACAGACGTTAAACTACCTGAAAGCTGTAAAAAACCAATGAACAAACACAAACATTTACCCGCACTTTTTATTTGAGCCTGTCAACAAATTTCATAAATCCCAAAAACTGATTGCGTCATTTGCGTGAATCAGCTTTGCAAAGACGCGAGACTCTATCACTCTTGCGCGAAATGGGCGAATACTTAGATTCAATGCCGATTTCCTGTGTATTCCTTAAAAATCGAAACAACGCAGCTCTCCCATTGCGTGATGATTATGAATTACAAATTAAAGCCACGCTCAGCTCTCTTACTCGGAATTTGATCCAGAAGGTCGTCAGGAAACACGCACTGCGATTGAAGGAATCTGATGGCTTCCTCATAATTTATTCGCCTGAAAGAGAACTCTTGGAAATAACCGCCTGAAAAGTTATCTTCTTTCGGTTTTGCTGCAGGCGGCACGTTTTTCAATCTAGCTCTTTCCGATGTTTGATGAAAATAGTTGACGCTAAGGAAAGCCAATTAAGTAAACAAAAAGAGGAATTAGCGGTCAAAGACCGCAATGTTTCAGAGTTTTTTCTCTACGGTGAGAACAACCATTGAAGATAATTACTCCATACCCCATTTTTTTGACGCCTTCACCAGCAGAAAAATCACCAAAGCCACGATCACGAACGTAATGAACGCAACCAGAAAATCGCCCACCCCAAACAACTGTCCCGCATAAGTCGGATCCAACGGATTCCCCTGCGCATCCAACTCCGTCGTTGGCACAGCAATCTTGTACGTCGCCAAGTTTCCCAAACCAGGAATCGCCAAGCCTATCGCAGGCAAAATCAGGTCCTTCACTAACGCTTGCACGAGACCGCCCAAGTAGACACCCATGATGAAGGCAACGGCCAAGCCAAAGACCTTGTACTTGGAGAGGAAATCCTTGAACTCTGCCCACATTCCTTTCGGCGCAGGCGGCGTTGGCGGTGCAGGTTTAGGCTCCAGCAGTATTCGGATTTTTCTTAATTCTTCTATCATCTCTTCGTCGTTGGCCAAAACAATCACCATTCAGAATGTTTGTGTTTTCGGTTAATAAGATTTTTGTGTGGTGGGCCGAGCCGGATTTGAACCGGCGACCTTTCGATTATCAGTCGAACGCTCCAGCCAAGCTGAGCTACCAGCCCACAGTTGTGGTGAATATCAAGGTTAATATCTGGTTGGTTTATAAGAATTTTTGTAAATCTTTAAACGCTGGCTGTTATTGTTCTGTGTTAGGGTGGGCTCGTAGCCTAGCACGGATTAAGGTGCCGGCCTTCGGAGCCGGAGATCGTGGGTTCAAATCCCACCGGGCCCGCATTATCTGATTTGGATTTATCTTGCACTTTTTCCCTTTTTTTTCTTTTTTTGTTTTTTGGAATTGCGGGGCTGAGAGCAAAGCTTAAGTGAGGGTCAGCCAGTCTCGGTTGTTCAGCCTAAGAATTTGATTTGTAATTTTCGTGCCCCCCAACTTAGAGCAGTATCAGCGTTGGAAGGCTTATGTCAAGTGGGCTAAAGATAACGGGCAAGACGTATGCCATTTAACACTTAGTTTGACTGATTCTTTCATGAAAGGCATCGAAGGAGCTGCTCAGGTTCGAAACGGAGGCCAGGTTGTGAATATTCAGCAGAATAATGTCTTTCAATATCAAGTCTCAAAGCCAAGACGAGAGCCTTACGATTTGAGTTGTGTAAGAAAGGAGTTCCAGAAAACAATCAGTAGTGTTCTTTTTGAAGCCTATGTTCTCAACAAGGCAAGGGAGCTAACCAGAGAATTTAGCTACCGTGACTGTTTGGAGTTGAAGCATGACGCTTTTCGCCGAATCGTGCTGCGCTTAAGGCATAAGGGTAAAATCGTGGCTAATCCTCAACGAACTGTCCCCCAATTCTACTTCTTAGCGGAACGCATAAGCGAATACTCGCATAATCCAGGAACAACACAGTAAAACATTTGTTTACGCGTGGCTCGTTGAATTTTAGCGCGAGATTGTGGAGTGATTAGTGGTGGATTAGAAGAATTTCTTTATGACCCAGTTTAGATGGTATTGGTAGTCTTTTTCTCTGGGAACGTATGTTGGGCTTACGAAAGCTGCTCTTGTGATTATTTCGTCTTTTGAAATCTTGAACTCTCTGATGCATGTTTCGATGTCTTGGATGTCTCTTTGATTTAGTCTGCCAATTTTTGTTACGATTATATCGACCGGTTGAAGGGCTTTTAGCTGTATGTGGCTGTATTCTTTTATTTTGATGCTTTTGTCCAAGTAGTCGCTGGGTAGGGATTGGCAGAAAACGTAGCCGTCTGCCCATCGGTCTATTTTGAAGCCTGGGGGATTACCTTTGAGGGCGCGTTCAAATTCAGGCAGGTCGCTGCTGGGGATGGTGAAATCGATGTCGATTGTTGATGGTTTGAGGTCGAGTAGTGTCATTGCTGTTCCGCCAACAGCCACAAGAGTAACTTTCTTTGTGAGGTCACCGTTTAAGACTTCTAAGAAGTCGAGGAGCGCTTTTTTGTCACAGGGCATTGTAGAGCCTCATTTTTTGCAGGATGCTTTCTTTGTCGGCAGGTATTGCCTCTATGTCTAACGCTTCTAGAATATCTATTGTTTCGTTAGTTTCGCGGGTTGGTTTGATTTTCTCTAGTGTTTTTAGGATTCCGAGTAGTGGTCCGGCAGTTTCGAATTTTTGGCTTAGGAATGTCAAGATGTTGCTTTTGAAGTTGTTTTTGGCAAGGATTATGGGTATGGCTTCTGTCAGTCTTGCATTTTCTTGGAGAAGTATTGCGGTTATTATGTATTCGATGCAGAACTTTTTGCCTTGTACTATTTGGAGACCGAATTCTCTGTATCCGAATCTGTTCAGATTGTATGTCAGGTCTAAGTCGGAAATGTTCGCTGGTTTTGTTTCTATGTTGCTGGTTTTGATCTCTGTTTTTTCCGCGATTTGTTTAATCTCGCTCCAGAAGGCTTGGGGGGCGAAAAAGGTAATTTTTTCGCTCAGAGCTTCTCTTAGTGGATTAATTTCGTCTGAGGTTATCAGGTCGCCAAAATCATCTCTATCAAGGATGAGACTGTTTATTTTTAGGTTGTATTTTTTTTGCAGTCTTAGCATCTCAATGTAAAGCTGCATTGTCTCGTTATGATATTCTAGTGTTTTCCGAAGGAGAAAGAGCAATTCTGCTTTGTTGAGTTTGATGTTCTTTGTTGGTCTTATGGAGCTGATTGACTTTATTGTGCATGCGTCGGTGAAGAGTTGTTCGATTTCTGTTAAGAACGGGATTTGGTCGTTTCTCTTTGTAAGGAAGTTTTTCTTTTTCTCTATCTCCATTTCGGCTAGTGTATCGATTAGCAGGTAGTTTTGGAAGTTCAGTTTGACATTGGTGGATCTTCCTATTGGTTCTAGGCTGATGGTTCCTTCTTTCTTTAATTTCTGCAGTTTTTGGTAGATGTTTGCGTAGTATGCAGTCCCGTGGGTTTCTTTGACTCTTTCAGTTAGCTGATTAATTGATAGAGAGTAGCCTAGATTAGAGGATAATGTATCTAGGATTCGAAGCGC
>DATEAU010000058.1:0-2808 GCA_035288165.1 Bathyarchaeia archaeon | reverse complement strand
GTACCCCGACCCATCCTATAAGAGCTCCATGTCCCACAAGCAATGGCGTACCCTCCATCAGATGTTTGGATAAGAGAATTACCCACGTCCCTATATCGAGCGCCAGGGACTGTTGAGTTTCTAGGAGGATCCTTAGGATAGATTTTGCTCCACTCCAACTGCGGCATTTCAGAATCAGAACTCGCAAAACCAAAAGAAGACAGCATTAACAGTGTAAGCAAAAGAACAGTGACAAGTCCTAAACTGGATAAACGTTTTTCAATCGACATGTTACTTGAGCACTTACATTAAACCTAGCCTAAAGCCTCTCTTAATGATTTTCCCAAAAGCTCAAAACTCATGCATCAGCCTTTCCCGAGCAGAATTAACCGCACTTTATAAAGAGGGAGGGGTAGACAAACGAGAGCAGTAGAGTTGTTTTTTCAGATAAGCAGAAATGCTTGTCACGCTGAAGATATCGCTTGATGCCTAAGTATCGTGCGCTTGCGCTAACCACCAAATTCTGGAAACCAGCCGAAGATTTCCTAGCCCAAATCATCAAAGCTGTGGAGGAGAAGGTGGATAACGGCGATTTCGTGGTTGTTTCCGAGAAAGCGATTTCCACAGCGACGGGCAGAATCGTGGACGAAAGCAGAGTCAAACCAGGCTTGAATGCGAAAATCATTTCCAACTTCTGGATGCGCTTTGTTTGGGGCTTTTTTCTGGGCGTGTTGTGCCGTTTTGGGCAGCGATTAATCCTCAGGCTCCGACGATACCCCATTGAATACGGAAGCCGACATAAGCAGGTGGCTTTGCAGCATGCGGGTCTCTTGCGGGCTTTGATGTTTGGTTCGGAAGGCGGTATCGACGGGTCAAACCTGCCGTACTCTTACGTGAGTTTGCCGTTGGAAAACGCGGACGGCATCGCAGACCAGATTCATGAAAACATCCGCGTCAAACTCTGCAAAAAAGTCACGGTCATCATAATGGACACCGACAAGACTTATTCATTAGGTAATTTCCATTTCACGCCTCGCCCAAAACCGCTGAAAGGCATACACTCGTATGGAGGAGTCGTTGCCTACGTCGCTGGTCGAATGTTCAAACTTAGGAAGAGGTCAACTCCGATTGCGGTTGCGGGAGCCAAACTGCAGGCTGAGGAGGCATTGAAAATAAGTAACATCGCTGACAGAGCCCGCGGACCAGGTTCAGGAGCCACCGTGTGGGATATGGCTGCAAGATTCGGCGTCGGCATCACAGACGTAAGCTGGGACATGCTCGCAAAACTAAAGCACAAGCCCATCGTGATTGTCAGAAAAGCCGAAACTAAACAGTGACTCTAACTTTTACGTCGTCGCCGTCTCGAAGCCCGAGCCTTTCTCTCAGGTTAGTCCAAGCGATAATTTCCAGCACGTCCCGCGGGTAGCCGTCAACCTCAGGAATAACCACAGCACATTCCAGTGTGTCGATTTGGGCTTTGAAGATTTTTCCGCTGCAACAGCCTTCTGCGGCGCAAACTTTTAACAGTGCTGATTTCTCGAGTGTTTTTCTCTGTGTTTCGCTTTCTGCCGAGAGCCGCAGGTTCAACGTTCCAGCGTAGGGGGTGAAGCCTAGTTTTTCTTCTACTTCGTGTTTTACCCATGGGCGCTCCACGTATATTCGTCCCTCTCCCTGTCCCGTGAAAACTTTGCCTGTTAGTTCTATCTTCAACATTGACACCTTTAACGTTTAGAAACAGATTAAGCTGGCTAATTAAATTTTCCAAAAAAGTGAAATGCGAAAAAAGCTGGTTATTTCTGTTCTTTAAGCCATTTGGCAACCTTCTGCAAAACTGGGTCGGCAGAAATGTCAACGACGGGCACAATCATTTTCTCCTTCGTCTCGATTGTCGGCTGATACTTCGGCATGAGCGAGTACCCGACGAAAGTCCAGTAAACTTTGCCCGATTCTAGAAGCATTTTGGCGACGGCGGTTGTTGAGGCTGGAAGCGGAAAATACAGGAAGACGACGCCGTCAACCCAGTAGAGTCCCGCTAGTTTGCCGCCTGCGATAACAGAGGTGAACCGCGCTATCTCGTCGGGGGTTGCAAAATGCGTTTTTTCAAGTATGATGATTTCTTTGAACGGCTCGTATTTGATTGTGACTTCGTTATTGCTCATCTTCTCACTCAAGGCTAGTTTGTGAAGTGCTCCCTTTTAACCTTGCCATGTCTGGAAAAACCGCTGCAGTACATAATATACTCGCCTTCCCTGGAAGTTGCCAGAAAAATTATATACATGCATGTATACATATATATTGTGAAATTCCATGGTTCGTATAATATCAATATCTGATGAGGTTTACGCTGAGCTTTCGCGAATGAAGAACGGAAAGTCCTTTACGGAACTCCTTAAAACCCTTATCTCCGAATGCGACAAAAAAGGCGACCCAAAAAGCATACTTGAATTCTTGAACACGCACGAACCCCTGAGCGAGGAGGCCGCTAAGGCTATATTAGATGCGACGGAGAAGGGCAGAAAGAACGCGATGCCAAGAAAGTCTGCTTCATTTGAGTGACGCGGATGGTCGTATTCGACACCTCCTTAATGGTAGATGCCTCGAGAAAGAGAAAATATGCTCTGGACCTGATAGCGACATACTCAGAAAAGGAACAAATTGCTACAACAATAATTACCAAGTATGAAATGCTTCGTGGAGCACCAGAACAATATGTCAATTTGATCTCAGACGTGCTTAAACGGTTCGTGATTCTTGATTTTGGAAACGATGCTTTGGACGAAACGGTTAAAGTATACAAAGATCTGAGGCGGAAAGGTAAGCTGATAAACG
>DATEAU010000057.1:0-3435 GCA_035288165.1 Bathyarchaeia archaeon | reverse complement strand
ATTCTTCAACATTCGCGCACTACTCGTATACGCCTTCACTCCGAACTGAGCCGCCACGCTCTTAGCTCTCTCAGCATTACCGTCACAAATGGCCACAAGTTCGGTGGAGTCAAGTTCCTTGTAAACTCTGGCGTGGTTTTTCCCCCAAAACCCCGTTCCTATCACTGCCACGCCAAGTTTTTTCATTTCTTCTCAGACCCTCTTCCTAACCCGCGATATATGAAGCCTTCTTTCTCAACATCCTCCGGTTTCATGATTCCAGCTAAATCGATGATTGCCGCTGGAGCCTTCACCACAGCTCGTAGGTTCTTGAGGTTTAAACGTTTAAACTGGGAATCAGCAGTTAGAATCACGATGCAGTCCGAACCTTCAACAGCTTCGCTTAGGTTCCTTTTAGGCGCAGGCTTCATGTCCGGAAAGTCGTTTCGGGACAAAAGCGGGTCATAAAGGCTAATTTTGGCTCCTTTAGCTTCAAGCATTGTAGTTAAGTCTTCGCCAGAAGTTATCGGTTTGGTTTTGCCAAGCAAAGTGACTCTGGCTCTCCTCAACGTTTTTCCGCAGCTACGCAGAGCATCTTGCATCAAGTTAACTGCGTGTCTCACCATGTTCTCGTTTATTTGCATAGCCACTGTTGTGAGCCTGAGCTTGGCATTCAGGTTTTCCGCGCTTTCCAGCAAAAGGTACAACTCATCCCTCCATGATTCTTCCGCAACCGCGGGAACATAATTCCTTTCAAGAAACCCCCTGTCTGAAATTTCTAGCGTTTCAAAATAGTCTTTACCAGAGTTTTCGCAGAGCATGGCAAACTCGTTTGACAAAGCTACATTCGCGTCTAGCCTTGCAACACCAAAAAGCGTAGCCAACTCTGCTGTCTTGAAGTCGGGAATTTGCCTGACGCCTTTCTTTGTTAAAATCGCCAGAATAATTGCGGCTGAATTTAAGCTGTTTTTATCATTGGCAGCTACCAATAACTCTTTGTCACTAAACGATTCTGATGGGCGATCTCCATCAGAGATTACTGCTGGATTATACGCTAAACCGAGGTCTTCACCCGTTTTGAGTCCAGAAGTGTTCTCCAGTGTCTCTTTGACTATTCCTTCCATCAAACCGAGGCTAGCTACGCCTCCATAAATAACCATTCCCCCTCGACGAAGTGCAGCGCCAACCTGTTTGCAACTGTTCTCGATTTCTGAGTAATCCGCATTTTTCTTCGCGTCAATTTTCACCGCGATAGTCAATATGATGATGTCACTTTGGGCAACTGGGTTTTTCGTGTCGCTTGTGAAGCTTAACATTCCTGTTCGGGTGAAAATCTTCAGTTTGGATTCCATTTCACGGTCAGGAAGCGGCATTCTTCCCCTCGATAAAGGTCTTACAACGCTCTGATCAGGGTCGGTGCAAACGACTTTGAAGCCTGCTTCCGCGAATGCTAAGCCGTAGTTTATTCCTTTTTGCCCGCAGCCAATAACACTTACAGTGTATTTTCCACGCTTTTCAACCGTATCGATTTCCTCTGGGTTCAAGTGGAGGGCGTCGGGCATGTCAAGTGTCTCCTTTTCAATCTACAGTTTGCTATTCAACTAAATATTTTCGAGAATTTTCGCCAGTTTATCGCTGTACTCTTCCACCAACTTTAACGCTCTCTCCTGAGTCTTTGCCTCAGCATACAATCTGTAAACAGGCTCGGTTCCGCTGGATCTCAGAAGGATGGCGCTTTTGTCTTCGAACCAGATTTTGACGCCGTCTAAAGTGCTCACGTTTAAGCCTTTCACCTGTTCCGCCAGCTTTTCTGACATTTTCTCTTTTTTGTCTTCTGGGCATTCGACTTTTCCTTTCTCGATAAAGTATTGTGGCTGTTCAGCGATCAGCGCCGAGAGTTTCTTCCCAGTCTCAGCCATAATGTTCAAGATCAATGCGGTTGTCATGGCTCCATCACGGACTGCTTGGTGAGGACCATAAAAGACGCCTCCATTTTCTTCTCCTCCAAGCTTAGCATTCAACTCTTTCATCGTCTGCGAAACGGTTACACTTCCAACTTTTGTCCAGACTATGTCACCTTTGTAAGCGTCAGCCGTGTCCTTGACGAGCGTTGAGCTGCTGACAGGCGTAACAATTTTCGCGTTTGGATTCTTCATCAGAAAGTGTTTCTCAATCACGGCGAATGTTTTGTCTCCCCAGTAAATCTCCCCGTTCTCGTCCCCGAATATTGAACGGTCAGCATCACCATCGAAAGCTACGCCCAAATCAGCGCCTAACGCTTTCACAGTCAACGCCATGTCCCTGAGGTATTCTGGACGAGGCTCGGGCGGTCTTCCGGGGAACGTTCCATCAATGTTCGCGTTAATGCTGGTTACCTTGCAACCTAAGTCTCTTAGGAGCGGCGGAGTTGTCAAACCGCCTACGCTGTTACCCGCATCCACAACTACGTGAAAACGTTTTTCCGCGATTCTGGCTGCGTCAACGTGTTTTTTTATTGCCTCCACGTATTCGTCATTTATGCCGGGCAATTCTCGCCTTGTTCCGAGCTTGTCCCAATCTGCAAAACGCGCCTTCTCGTCGAAGTAAATGTCTTCAATCTCAGTTTCCTGCTCATGGGAAATCTCGATGCCGTCGCTCCAGATGACCTTTATGCCATTATACTCAGGCGGATTGTGCGATGCCGTGACAATGACGCCGCCATCAAAAGCATGATTCTTAACCGCGAACTGCAAAGCTGGCGTAGAAGCCATTCCTGCAAAGAATACATTGCAACCAGTAGCTATCAAACCAGAAATGACGCTTTCAGCGAACATGGAACCACTAGTTCTGGCGTCATGCCCGACCAACAAGTTTTTTCCCTTGAAGAAGGTTCCGATGGCTGAGCCAACTTTAGCCGCCATTTCGGGGGTCAGTTCTTTGTTCACTAACCCTCTGATGCCGTTTGTCCCGAAAAGCTTTCTTGAACCCAATTCTTTTCCCTCTCCCTATGCTTAACGGATAGTCTTGGATTTTAACGTTTTTTCATTCACTTCTTTTGCTGGACAAACAACAACATCCTCTTCTAGCCGAACGCCCTCTTTGATTACTGCTTGGTCGGCGACGATGCAGCCTTTGCCAATCCTCACGTTCTTTCCGATTACGGCGCCTTCTCCGATTATAGCGCCTTCTATCGACGCGGAATCGCATATTTTGGTTTCTGGGAAAATCACGGAATCCCTTATTCCCACGTGCTTTCCAACAGTCACATTCTTCCCTAAAACTGCATATGGACCGATAATTGACTTCTCTCCAATAGCAACTCCCTTGTCAAGAGCAACAGGATTTTTCAGCTCGAACTTGCTTTTCGCTTTGTGCTTCTCGTTCTTGTAAAGAGCGTTAACTAGAATCCTGTTTGTCTCCAAGTACTCTTCTGGTTTGCCTACATCCATCCACAAACCTTGAACACGATGCCCGTAA
>DATEAU010000056.1:0-5257 GCA_035288165.1 Bathyarchaeia archaeon | reverse complement strand
TCTTCAGGAAAGGAAACCTCCGAAAATTCCCACGCCATGACCCTTGCCGTTACGAAAGCGCATTCACCAAGAAACAGCGCGACTTGTGGTTCAGCCAGATATGGACTGTAACGGCAGCACGCCAAACTGCAAGCCAGATTGAAAGACGCATTGCCGCTTTTCCCGACGAAATCGTGGAGCGGCTAGTGAGGATGTTCTCGGTCAAAGGCGACATGGTGCTTGACCCGTTTTTAGGCTCGGGAACAACGGTCAAGGCGGCGATGGCAAACGAGCGCAGCATTGTGGGGTACGAAGTGGACGAGAGTCTGGTCCCGTTAGTGAAAAAGAAAATCGCGAATAAGCCACACGCCGAGTGCAACGTAAACTTCGTGAAACGTTCTCTTTCCTAAAAGCGCCGTCAACCGTAGCTTAAAGCATTTATTTTTGCGCGGTAACTCGAATTATCTTTAGCGCGCCGTTGTTCAGGGGCGAAAACGCGAAACAATGGATAAAAAAGTTTATTAGTTGGCTCTGTAGCATCTGTTTGTGCTCTTAAAAACTAGGAGACCTTTTTCGAGTTGGAGCCAAATCCAACATCGGAGGAACTCGACGATTTGAAAAAACCCGCACGTAAAGAAGGCGTCATTATGTTTCCAAAGTTAAATCTTGCGGGAGAATGGTAAAATTGACTGAAATATCAAAAGAAGATACCCATCTTTTACTGAAAACTTTCTTCAACGAGAAAGGCTTAGTCCGACAACACTTAGATTCCTACAATGAGTTTATTGACCACGGCTTGCAAGAGGTGGTGGACGAAGTTGGCGAAATCGCCATCGAAGTCCCCGAAAGCCCGTACAGGGTGAAACTCGGACAAATCTGGGTTATCGACCCTCAATCACGCATCACTGGACCGTACGCCACTGAGGTGGACGGAACCAAACACGAAATCTACCCGATGGAAGCCCGATTACGCAACCTAGCTTACGCCGCGCCCATTGCGCTGGAAATGACGCCAGTTATCGACGGAAGAGAACAAGACACCGAACTTGTCTACGTCGGAAACATACCTGTAATGCTCAAGTCAAAACTCTGCTTCCTCTCACAACTCTCACGCGAAGAGCTTACCGCTGCGGGGGAAGACCCAGACGAGCCAGGAGGCTACTTCGTAGTCAACGGCTCTGAACGCGTCATCGTCGCTATGGAAGACCTAGCGCCCAACCGCGTCATAGTCGACGTAGACGACAAGGGCACATCACCTGTGTATCAAGCTAAAATTTTCTCCACAACCGTCGGCTTTAGAGCCAGAATAGAATTGAAGTTGAAATCAGATGACGCCATCTACGTTTCTATGCCTGGAGTGCCCACGGAAATTCCATTCGTCGTCATAATGCGAGCGCTCAATATGGAGAAAGATAAGGACATTGCAGAGGCTGTGTCACTTGACAAGGAGCTCCAAGCTGAACTAGGTGCATCGTTCGAGAAAGCCATAGGCGTTGACAAGCCCAGCGATGCCATCCTGTTCATCGGGAACCGCGTTGCACACGGGCAGGTTGAAGAGTACCGCCTGCAAAAAGCCGAGACTGCCATTGACAAGAACTTCCTGCCGCACCTTGGCAGAAGCGAAAAGGACCGCAAGGAAAAAGCCATATTCCTAGGCGAAATGGCGTATAGAGTTATCCAAATGAAACTCGGCAAAAGACAAGAGGATGACAAAGATCACTTCAAAAACAAACGTCTCAGACTCGCAGGACCATTATTGGCAGACCTTTTCCGCGTGGCCTTCAGAAACTTAACTCGCGACATCAAATATCAGCTTGAACGCATAGGCGTTAAAGGCCCAATCATCAACGTGTCCGCCGCCGTGCGGCCAGGAATAATCAGTGAACGTTTCCAACACGCTTTGGCGACGGGTAACTGGGGACGAGGCAGAGTGGGAATAACCCAGCTTTTAGATAGAACTAACTACGTTTCCACGCTTAGCCACCTACGCAGGTTGCAGTCGCCGTTGAGCAGAAGCCAACCAAACTTCGAAGCCCGAGACCTCCACCCAACCCATTGGGGACGCTTATGCCCCAATGAAACGCCCGAAGGCTCAAACTGTGGCTTGGTTAAGAACCTATCCCTCTCAGCATCAATCTCTGTAGGCATAAACCCTGATAAAGTCAAACAGCTACTCTTTGAGATGGGCACGGTTCCCGCTTACGAAGCAAACGACACGTTGAAGATTTCTGGCGCCAAAATCTTCGTCGACGGCAACATCATCGGGTACGCCAACAACCCAGCAGACCTCGTCAACACCTTCAGGCAGAAGCGAAGAGAAGGCGAAATATCCACCGAAGTCAACATAACCTATTTCTCGAAAGCACAAGCCGAAAACGAAGAAGTCCACGCCAACTGTGACGAAGGAAGAGTCCGACGACCCCTCATCATCGCAGAAAACGGCGCTTTGAAACTTCAGGCAAAACACCTTGAGAAGATAGGCTTAGGCGAGTGGACATGGGAAGACCTCGTCAAAAACGGCTTAATCGAGTACTTGGACGCGGAAGAAGAGGAAAACGCTTACGTAGCCTTACCGGGCGGAGAAATCACGCCTAAACACACGCACGCAGAGATTGCCACGTACACGATTCTCGGCATCTGCGCTTCAACCATACCTTACCCTGAACATAATCAGTCGCCGCGCAACTCATATCAGGCAGCGATGGCGAAGCAAGCTCTTGGCATTTACGGTACAAACTTCCATCATCGCGTTGATTCAAGGTCGCACATACTGCATTACCCGCAAGCACCGATGGTGGAAACGGAGCTTATGGAAGTCATCGGCTATAAGCAACGCCCCACAGGACAGAACTGCGTCGTGGCGGTGCTCTCGTTCGAAGGCTACAACATGGAAGACGCATTAATCTTCAACAAAGCGTCAATCGAAAGAGGCTTAGCCCGCTCCAGCTTCTACAGGATTTACGAAGCTGAATGCCGACAGTACCTAGGCGGACTCAAAGACAAATTCACCGTTCCCGAACCAGGCACACGCGGATACCGCGGAGAACAATACTACAGGCTCCTCGAACCCGACGGCATAATAAGCTTGGAATCAAGCGTTGTCGGCGGCGACGTACTCATCGGACGGATCAGTCCGCCAAGATTCCTTGAGGAATACAAGGAGTTCGAAGTTAAAGGTCCATCAATGCGCGACACTTCCGTTGATATGCGTCCTTCCGAGACAGGCGTGGTCGATGGAATTTTCATAACCGAGTCTGGAGAAGGAAGCAAACTCGTCAAAGTCCGAGTTCGAGACCAGCGCGTTCCAGAATTAGGCGACAAGTTCGCTTCTCGCCACGGGCAGAAAGGAGTTATAGGCTTAATTGTTCCTCAGGAAGACATGCCGTTCACTGACGGAGGCATCGTGCCAGACATAGTGATTAATCCGCACGCTATTCCTTCAAGAATGACCATTGGCCAATTCATCGAATCGCTAGCGGGAAAAGCGGCAGCGGCAAGAGGAAGACCAGCCAATGGAACACCGTTCGCTAATGAAGGACCAGACGAGATTAGAAAAAGCCTCGTGAAACTAGGATTTAGCCACACGGGAGGCGAAGTCTTTTACAACGGCATGACGGGCGAAAAATTCGTAGCCGACATATTCGTTGGCATAGTTTACTACCAGAAACTGCATCATATGGTCGCTGACAAGATTCACGCCAGAGCACGCGGACAAGTGCAAATGCTCACTCGCCAGCCCACTGAAGGCAGAGCAAGAGGCGGTGGCTTGAGGTTCGGTGAGATGGAACGCGACTGCCTCATCGGTCACGGCGCCGCAATGCTGCTTAGAGACAGGCTGCTAGAGGAGTCAGACAAGTACACGTTGTTTATCTGCGAGAACTGCGGTCAAATAGCCTTCTTCGACATGAAACAGCGAAGGTATGTGTGCAAAATCTGCGACGAGAAAGCAAAGATTGCGCCCGTCATAGTTTCGTACGCGTTTAAGCTCTTGCTGCAGGAGCTTCAAAGCTTGTGTATAACGCCTAAACTAAGGCTTAAGGAGAAAGCGTAAAATGTCAGAAGAAATAATCAATAAAATAGTTGACGAAATCTCTTTCGGTTTAATTTCACCCAAAGACCTTCGCAAGCAATCCGTCGTTGAAATCCAGACACCAGACACTTACGACGAAGACGGCGCGCCCATAACCACCGGGTTGATGGATGGCAGGCTGGGCACACTCGAACCAAGACAGAGATGCAAAACGTGCGGTAACACGGCGATCCGTTGCCCCGGACATTTCGGACACATCGAGCTAGCAGTGCCGATTGTACACATCGAGTTTACGAAGATAATTTTTGACTTGTTACGGTCAACTTGCCGAAACTGCGGGCGCATCCTTCTCTCAGAAGATTCAGGCAAGAAAGTCCGCGTCAAAATTGAGAGGTACAATAAGCTTTTGGGCGTGATTCCTGACGAAGCTTACAAGACTATCATTCAAGAAATTAAGACGAAGCAGTGTCCTCACTGCGCGGCAGGACAGTTCAAGATTACTTTTGAGAAGCCGACGAAGTTCATAGAACAGACCGAAGCAGGATCGGAACCTTTGACACCGAGCATGATCAGGGAAAGACTTGAGCGCATTTCAGACGAGGACTTGGAACTTTTGGGTTTTAATCCTAAGGTTGCGAGACCTGAATGGATGGTTCTGCAAGTTCTGCCTGTACCCCCAGTCTACGTTCGTCCGTCCATCACGTTGGAGTCGGGAATCAGGTCGGAAGACGACTTAACGCACAAGCTTGTGGACATAATCCGCATTAACCAGAGGTTGAAAGAGAACATGGAGGCTGGTGCGCCAACCCTCATCATCCAAGACCTGTCAGAACTGCTTCAGTATCACGTTACGACATACTTTAACAATGAGGCTTCTGGAATTCCGCCTGCAAGGCACCGTTCGGGAAGAGCATTAAAGACGCTGTCACAGAGGCTGAAAGGAAAAGAAGGACGATTCAGAAGCAACCTTTCAGGAAAGAGGGTTGACTTTTCCGCTCGCACAGTAATTTCTCCCGACCCGAACCTCGACATCAACGAAGTTGGTGTTCCAGCAGACGTAGCCATGCGGTTGTCGATTCCTGAGAAAGTGACCGCGTGGAACATTGAGGAAATGAAGAAACTCGTCATAAACGGTCCAGAAAAATACCCTGGCGCCCTTTATTTCATCCGACCAGACGGCAAACGCATCAGGCTCGAGTTCGTCGTAGACCGCGAAAAAATCGCGGAAGCCGTTGAGCTTGGCTTCGT
>DATEAU010000055.1:0-10128 GCA_035288165.1 Bathyarchaeia archaeon | reverse complement strand
TTGTGGTAGGAGACGCCTGCCACTTGTACGCTGCCCACTTTAATGAGCTGGTCGGCTCCGTAGATGTCGCCCAGAGCCGTAAGAATCTCCATACTTTTTCGTGCAGCGTAGCCCTTTTCGCCGTTGAGCATTCTTTCTTCTTCTTTTGTTAACTGCATGGCGGTCACAGGTACTTGTTCAAGTCAACTTTCACGTACTGCTCTTTCTTGAAGCCTTTCCCCGTCGTGGTGAGCGGGGCTGTCGCGTCTAGTCCTGCTTTGGCGGTGGTGGCTTTTTTGCCTTCCGTCAAGTCACCCGACGGGTCAAGAGAGCTTCCAGGCTGGTTCGACAGGATAACCGTGTTCTTATCCGCTTGGAACCTGGTGGCAATAGCCCATTCAACATCGTGGGGGTCGTAAATGTTAATGTCCTCGTCCACGACCACGCAGTGTTTGAGTGACTTGTGTCCTTCGAATGCGGCGGCTATGGCTTTCTTCCCGTCGTCGGGGTTCCGCTTTTTGATTTGGATGACTGCGTGAAGCCAACTGCATCCGCCAGGCGTGATGTAAACGTCTTTGCAGTCGCAGACCTTTTTCACTTCATTGAACAGCGTGGGTTCTTTGGGCATGCCCATTAGGAACTTGTGCTCATTCCTGCCCGCGAGTATCGTCTGGTAAATCGGGTTTCTTCGGTGGGTGATGCATTTGATTTCGACGATTGGTTGCTGTCGAACGCGGTCAACGATGCCTGTTAAGTCGAGGAACGGTCCTTCTGGTGCTTTTTCCTTCGTTATTCTTCCCTCAAGGACGATTTCGGAGTCTTTCGGGACTTCTAAGTCCACGGTCTTGCATTTTACAAGCTCTGTTTTTTCCAGTGCGTTAGCCATGCCTAGCTCGTCAACGCCCATCGGTAGTGTCGTTGCTGCGGAGAGCAAAACCGCGGTTGAGTTGCCTATGCAGAATGCCACATCGAGTTCGCCGCCAACCTTCTTCAGTGCTGTGTCCGTCCCTCTGTTCTCGACGATGCGGGCGACGAAGTGGTTATTGTCTAGCAGCATCAGCCTGTGGAAGCACATGTTTCGCGCGTTGAATTCGGGGTCTCGGACGATGGCTACGGCTGACGGCACGTATTTTCCGCCGTCTTTTTCGGTGTATCGCATTATAGGAAGCTTGGTTAAGTCCACTTCTCGTTCGACAATTTCCTGGCATTCGCCATCATTCGCAACTTCGGGGGGTAGGGGGTTTTCTAAGGCGTTGGACAGTTTTTGCAGTAATTGGTCTTTCGTTATTCCCAGACCTCGGGCAATAAAGTCTTTTGATGACAAGAGTCCGCCAGCTACTGGGATGCTGGATTCTCTGACTTTTTCGAAGAAGACAGGTTTCTCACCCAGCGCCTCTATTACCCCAGCCATCTCCAGCTCGGTTGACACCTCACGGCTGATTCTGGTTAATTCGCCGCTTTTATCAAGCTGTTCAAGGAACTTTCTGAAACCCAAAGTTGTTATCTCCACTCATTATTTGAGATCCGTTTTTCTTAAGTCTTTTCAACCCCTACTCGGGTTCGCAGCACTTCGTAGCCTTCTTTCTCGATGGCTTTCGCCACTTTCTCCTGCAACTCTTTTCCAGGCGTCAACGCAACCATGCATCCGCCTCCGCCACCGCCTGTAAGCTTCGCTCCATACGCGCCTTGTTTTCGGGCTAAGTCGACGAGGAGGTCAAGTTTTTCGTGGGAAACCTCAATTTTTTGTAGTAAACGGTGATTGTCATTCATTAGTTCACCGACTTTCCTGAGGTCATATTCTTGCAGGGCTTTTCTGCCAATAAGCGATATTGCTTCCGCCTGCTCGAACAGCGCGTCATACTTCTCAGGATGGTTCCGCTTCCTTTCTGCTACGCCTTCCACCATCGCTTTCGTGTTTGCGACAACACCGGTGCTGCCTATGACGATTTCGACGGGTTCACGAATCCCGAGTTTCTCGATGGTGTTGGCTCCACCCTTCATGTTTTTTTCAAACCACAATAAACCGCCGAAAGTCGCCGCTGTGTTATCAATGCCTGAAGGGGTTCCCGCGTAAGCCTTTTCAGCTTCGTAAGCAATCTCGTTGATTCGCTCGTCGGAAAACTTTTTGCCGATTTCTTCGGCGATGGCTCGGGCGATTGCCACGCTGCTAGCAGCTGAAGCGCCCAGCCCGCTAAACCCTGGAAGATTCCCACCCAGCCAGATGTCAAACGCGACAGTTTCCCGCTCGATGCCCATCGCCTTAAGAATCCTGTCAATAGACTCTAGCTGTTGAGCTTTCTTTTCTTCAGCGTAACCCTTCGAGCCTTTCCGCTCATCCCTAATCGTTATGCCTCTCGCAATCTTCTTTACTTCTGCGTCGGCGGTGGAATCAATCGCCGAAACAATTCCTGGGAAGCCATGGACGACGAAATGTTCGCCGAACAAGATTACTTTTCCGAATCCAGACCCTTTTCCCATCGTGAAGTCCTCCGGGAGATAGGTATTATTCAGATCAGATAAAAACATTCTTTTCGGGTAACAAGGCAACCATTCCTGAAAACACATGGTTAAGTCCATTATTGAAATTTAGAATTAGGTACTTGTTGGTAACATGCCACAACAACATCACTTATAATATCATGAGCATGGTATGCTTATGTTCGAAAACCTTTCAAACATAATTACCGTCTAAAACACAAAGAAACTGAGAGGCAGAGAAAAACGAAAACCATCCTCATCGTTGACTACGATCCGTTAACATCTAGAGTTTTCAAGCTGATATTTCGAAAACGAGGTTTTATTGTTGACACGGCAAAAGACGGTGAGGAAGCAAAGGAAAAGATGAAAAACAAAACCTACCAAGCAGCGCTAATTAGTTTTGTTCTTCCAGACATGAATGGAATTGACTTGTTAATTTTTACGACGAGATCCATGCCTAACGCTGCAAAAATAGTAACCACAGGTTTTCCAAACTTGAGAGACGGCATAAAATTTATTGAAGCAGGGGCGGACGCGTACTTTTCTAAGCCAGTAAAACCTGAAGAACTTGTTTTTGTCGTCGAAGAGAAACTCGCATCGCCAAGAAAAGTAAGCAAGACGCCTAGTACACGAATGTCGTCTGGCGTTGCTTCAAATTCAAATAAGGAAAGAAAGGATTTGTTAAACTGAGCCTGCTGAAGAGACAAGCCACTCAGAGCCGTTTGTTCCCTTGGTGAAGTTCCACAAACCACCCTCCTGTTTCATCTTCAGTCCATACTTCTCGTTGAGCGGTTTTATGCAGGCTAATGCGGCTTCATCGAAGACTGCTCTCATCACGATCTGGTATTTTCCATCGTCAATTCCAGCATGATCGGTTTCGCCTTTGAGCCAAACCATTTCCACCTTGATCTTGTCTCCGCAGACCCGCAAAATCTCTCTTAGAATATCCACAATCTCCCATCGTTTCATGCGTTTACCCCGAGCCCAAGTTATTCACCCTACAGTTATAAAGCCTTTTTGAGAAGATATACAAAACTAAGCATTCCCGAGCAGCTAACCGAATAAATTTCTTAGTCTAGGATCTTGACTAACCATCATATTTGACGCCTATTAGCCAATCATCGCAGAAATCTATAGGTTTCTGCATTGTATTTCTAAGCGGCTCTAAATAGACACGGTTTTCAACATGCTTTTGGTGGCGTTTCTCTCCAATAGCGACTTCCCCCTCTATAGAGGGGTCTATGCTCGCAGAGTTTCGGTGCTTTAAATAGGGGAGCGAGGACAGTCACCGAGCACAACAGTTCTTGCTATTTTCTGAAGCTTACTGCTGCATATCCGACTACGCTTGTTGTGTCGCCTGTTATGTCTCCGCTTGTCTTGTATTGTAGCAGATTGGCTTCTTTCGCAAGCAGTCCTTTGGCGGCTATTATTAGTGTGGCTATTGGTCCGTAACCGCAAGCCGTCACGTTCTGCGATTCGATTATTGTGAGGAATTGTTTGGCGTCCATGGCTTCCACGGCTTTGAGCGCTGCGGTGTCTTTTTTGGCTGCGTTTGCTTGTGGCTCATAATGCGTGAAATCTGACGAAGCAATTATAACAGCGTTTCTTTCAGCCAAAACCTCGACCAGCGCGTTTCCAACTTCCTCAGCTGAAGCCAAATCCTGCAGTTGAAAGCATACTGGCACAAACTTGAAAGCTGAACCGTAAAGGTACTGCAGAAAAGGTAGCTGAACCTCAATCGAGTGCTCAAACCTGTGCGCAGTCTCATCCACGTCCACAAGCTGCGTTTCCCGCGCAATCTCACGAGCAACCAACGTGTCAACTTCAACATCGCCCAAAGGGGTTCGCCAAACCCCCGTATCCATCAACGCCAAAGCACTGCCATAACCAGTATGATTCGGACCAAGAACCACAACCGTAGCAGGCTTGCCATCCAACGCCAACTCAAAATACGCATTTGCGGCTACAGCTCCAGAGTACATGTAGCCAGCGTGAGGACAGACCAAGCCAACAATCCTTCTAGCCCCTTTTGAATCGATTTTCGGAAGCTTTCCAGAACCAAACTTGTGAAGGAAACAGGATTCGATTTGAGCTCTGAGCGTTTCAGCGTCACCCGCATAGAACGAGCCAGCTTGGGTTGGACGCCGAACCCGCATCAAAGTTTAACCTTCCTCTTCGTCTTCCCTGCTTATCTTAGCCTCAAAATCTTCAATCGTCGCCGTTGGGTCTTTGTCGGCTGCTAATTCGCCGCGTTCACGCAGAACTTGCCTTGCCAGAAGCCAGAAAACTACCGCTAAAGCTCTTCTGCCCTTGTTATTCGTCGGAATCACGAAGTCCACGCCTGCGAACTCGTTGTCCGTGCTGCATAACGCAACAATCGGAATTCCAACGTTTGAGGCTTCCTTCACTGCTTGCGCATCAGCTCTTGGATCGGAAACCACAATCACTTCTGGTTCAACCCTGTTTGGATACAATGGGTTAGATAGCATTCCTGGAATGAACCTGCCGATTAACGGCGTTGCGTTTGTAACTTCGCAGAATTTCTTGATGGGCTCCTGAGCGTAAAGTCTTGATGCTGCAACCGCCACTTTCGATGGCTCGAATCTTGCGAGGAATTTTGCAGCTACCCTTATACGATCGTCGGTTTTTTTGACGTCTAATACGAATAATCCATCGGGTCGTACGCGGTAGATGAATGGTTCCATGTCTCGGGTTTTTATGCGGGTTCCGATGTGAATGCCTGCTGACAAAAGTGTGTCTCGAGGTAGCAGGAGTTCCTCAGTTGGTGGTGCTGCCTCAGGTGCTGAGGCTGTTTCAGGTTCGAGTTCTTTTTCAGGTTCAGTTTCTGTTGGGTTCTCTTTTATTTCATCTTCTGACACTGGATGTTTTCTCCTTTTAAATTAGTTTTAAATCTGCCATTCTGGCTCGATTAGCCAAGAAATGCTCAATCCTGATTAACTCGTTTATCTTGGCGATTCGTGCGCCTTCAACGATGCCTGTTTTGATTATTGGGCACTTGTAAGCCACTGCTATATGTGCGATATGCCAATCGCAAGTGTCGCCTGAACGATGTGAAACAACAGTGGCATATCCGTTTCTTTGCGCGTTCTCGATTGTTTCTGACGCGTCTGTTAGCGTGCCGATTTGGTTGACTTTGATTATAATGGAGTTTGCTGCATCTAGCTTTATGCCTTGGCTTAAGCGTTCGTTGTTGGTTGTGAAAAGATCGTCACCGCAGATGATGCAGTTTCGGGCTTTTCGCGTGAGTTCAGCAAAGCTTTCGTAATCTTCTTCGTGGAATGGGTCTTCGACATATGCCAAGTGATATTTTTCTATTAATTCCAAGAGGTATTCGAGTTGTTCGGCGGTGTCTCGTTTTGCGCCTTCTCTTTCGTACACGTATTTTTCTTCTTTTTCTTTCCAGAGCGATGATGCTGCTACGTCGATGCCGAAGCTGCATTCGAAGTCGAGTTCGTTGCCGACTTCTTCGCAGGTTTTCGCCATTGTCTCGAAGGCTTCTGTGCTGTCGATGTTCGCGATCCATGCGCCTTCGTCGCTTTTTCCTCCGCTGAAAGTGGTGGTTTTCTTTTTGAGTGCGTCGCCGATTTTCCTGTGAATGTTGGCGTTTGCGGTTGCGGCTTCGAGAAATGTTTCTGCGCCGTGTGGAAGTGCGAGGAATTCTTGGATGTCGGGTGCTTTTCCGCGTGTGTGTTGTCCACCGCTGATGCAGTTTCCAAGCGGGTAAGGCAGTGTGTTGGCGTTGTTTCCGCCTAGGAATTGGAAGAGTAGTTGGCTGTGGCTGTTTGCGGCTGCTTCTGCGTTTGCAAGCGAGATGGCGAATGCGGTGTTTCCGCCTATTCCTTTGAAGTTTGTGGTTCCGTCAATCTCGTGCAGTGTGGTGTCGATTTCTTCTTGGAAATCCGCGTTTAAGCCAGCAAGTTCAGGCGCGATTTGCTCATCAACCTTTTTGATTGCCGCTTCAACTCCTCCTTGCGGGTAATAGACTACTTCGGCTTTTCCGCGGCTTTTGCCTGATGGTGCGGACGCGCGTCCGAAACCGTTAGTGGTGATTACGTCCACTTCGATGGTTTCATCTCCACGATTGTTGAAGATTTTCCTTGCGATAAGGTCTTCAATGACGGATGACACGCTTAGTTTTCCTCAGGTGGCTATACTCTTTATATGGGTATTATTTTAGGTTTCGGAAACGAATAATGCAGTTCAGCGGTTGGAAAAAGGTGTTTGTGTTCGTAAATTGGGTCTTTTTGGATGCTGTTGGTTGCCGTTGGTTAGTTTTTGTTTTTGCTTTAAATTTTGTTGTCTAGCTTCAGGTTTTTGTGGATTGTTTTTGCTATGAGGTAGCCGATTGGAATTGTGTAAAGTGGCAGTGTGACGTCATATATGGCGATAAGCGGAATGATTGTTAATATGGCTGGTTCAGGTAAACTAAAACCTATTATTGGATATCGAAACAGAAACGTAAGCTAGAATCGCCATTATTAGAACTCGAAAGACAATGCCAAGTGCAGTGGACAATACTAGCAATTTTGGTCTGGGAACAGCCTCTTGTTGTGGAGTTTTGAGAGCATTAATTTTTATTGCAAGATAAATTCCAAGCAGCATAGTTATTGCAGCAGCGGATTGGTAGAATGGTTGTTGTAGAGTAAAGCCTTAGGCGCTTGCAAGTAAAACTACCATGTTCACGAACGTTATTGCGGTTGCGTACTTTAGACCAATTAGAAAGGCGTCGTCAACGCAAAGTCTGAACGTCCCGCAGTGTTTTCTGCGGTGCCGTTTGAAAAAGTCTTAGATTTTCTGGTAAAGGTGAAGCTGGAGAAGCGGAACGTACGCAACGAGAGAAGGCTGAAGCGCTTTTCCAGTGGCAGTCCCTATTTGAGGAAGATCTCAAGTAGTGACTCATGCTGAAGCACAAAAACTAAATAAGTCAACGTTGCACATAGATTGATTATCCGTGAGAAACGGAGAATCGTGTTATGAAGAAACTATCTTGTTTAATCCTAGTCTCAACAACCTTGCTGCTACTAGCAGCATTTGCACTAATCGAGAGTGCCGCAGCGCAGGCGAACTTTAACGCCTATTTGGGAGCTGCAATCGACGACAGCCAAATCGACGGGAACATCGGCAGCGAATGGGACGACGCAGGCAAAACCACAGGCGTAGCCCTTAACCCTCAGGCATCAGCAGAAGTGTGGACAAAAAACGACGGAACCAACCTGTACATCGCAGCAAGGTTTACTGTGGACTCGAGTAACCCGTGGGTGGCGATTCAGTTCGGAGGAAACGGCAGCATGGAAGCAAACATGGACGGCGCCTTATTCGGAAATGACAATTATAACATAGATGGATACGTGGATATTTACCTGTCAGGCACAGGCGGAGCGAAAGCAGACGCCACACAAAACGGCAAAGGCGCAATCAACGTAACAGCACAAAACGTCGTCAACATCGAATTAAAGAAGCCACTCAACAGCGGCGACACCGCAGGAAAAGACATTAACTGGGCACAGAACGAAACGCAAACGTTAGTGATGATTTGGGATTCAAACGGCAGAGGAAGCAGCGGAGGAACCACAAACCACTACGGAAGTAACCCAGTGTTGGATACAGCCATTGTAAGAACGCTGTTAATCAACTCCAACAGCATAGCGCAAGCAGGCAACCCGATTTTGCCGAACATGGACACAACCACAATCATTATCCTCGCAGGCATATTGGTGGTCATAGTTGTCGCAATAATTGTCGGAGTGGCATGGGTTCGCAAACGCGGAACCAAGAAAACGCAATAGTCTCACCCTTTTTATCTAGCTCCTAGCTAAGCGAAAATCTCTCAGACCGTTTTAACTGTACTGCTCTTGTTCTTCGCCAGCTTCCGTGATAACCTCAACTTCTAGTTCGCCTGCCTCCGCGTCCACAAACTTCTTTTTCATCAATCGCACATATTCGATAAATGTAACATCCGATATAACCCATTTACACCATGTTGGCCATTCGCAGAAAAGCTTAATTTTCAAGTGAAGATTCCTCATGAATAAGACTTCAAGGTGGCGAGCGCCTAAACTGAAAATACGATCAAGCGCATCTGAAAACTCGGCGATTCTCTCGGGAATTTCCCGCCTCTCAATATTGAAAGAGAATTCCAGATGGGAATATACTGCCAATTTAACGTTTTCGCCCAGACTCAACAGAGCTTCATCTATGGCTTCCAGTAGTATGACATCAAAAACCGCCTGCTGTCTCTTCTCAGCCAACTCTTTTCCTCCACACCCCCTCTTTTTATTGTGTGCGACTAACTCTAGCTGCCTCCTGGAAGCACTGGTATAAGGGAAAATGCTGAAAGCTTAAAATAAAAGCTTATGTAGCCGAAATACTAATCACGAAAAGGACGACGGTTGTGTCGGCATTTTTAGTGCAGCTTTTTTCATTAGACATGGTTTGGGAAAATGTTACTTGAAGGCGAATGTTGAGCAAAGCTCCTCCACAGTACGATTCAGAGTTAGCTCCGCCATATTTCGCCCATAATCCATAATCCGTCTTGAACTGTCAAAAATCAATCGCAAAACCGAAGCCACATTCGGGTCCAGCTTCTTGCTACTCATTAACATTATGAGCTCGTTTTCCAAGGAGACAAATGCTTCTCGTTTTGATATCATTTTTTCGGCGTCTTTGTATTCACGTTTGAACATTGCCTTTATCGCATCCTCGAACAACTGGTGCGCCATACTGTTGAAGTGAACAAGCTGCGAGTAAATTTCCTCATCCATAGGTTCTTTCACGAAAAGCAATCCGTCGTCAATCATCTTCTGGAACGTTCCAAGATGGTTGATTATGTTCATGGCGTTCTCGCCGATGTTTTCAACGTCGTTCACGGCTATCCTATACAGGAGAAACTCTTTCGGCGTCTTAAACCCGAGTTCCCTGAACAGGTTCCGTTCAATACCATACTTCAACTGCCGAACAATGTACAAGCCTAATCTGTTAACGTCGTTGTACGAATTTATGACGCTCTCGAACAACGAAGGGCTCCTGTTCTTTAATGCTGCGATGGCGTCTTTGTTGGCTGAAAGCGCCACTATTGCCATTCTCCTGACAGCTTTCTCGATTGGGAACTCTGAGTGTCTTATGAGAATCTGCAAGGTAATCTCTTCTGGCGTCTCGTCGATTATCTCTGAACCGAGGAAAGTATCTCTGACAAAATTCTTGGTCTCCGTCTTGTATTTCTCGGCATCTTCAGAGCTTTTGAAGCGGATACGAATTACGTCAGCACCTATAGCGTATAATGCTCTTATCATACGAAGCGTGGCTTGGGAATCTTCTTTGGGGTCAACGTTCACACAGTACTCTTTTAGTTTGGATTCTTCGGATTCTCCGCTTATTTCTCTGAGCTTTCTGGGAACCAGCACAAGCGACGAATCAGTCTGCACGTTGAAGGCGATCTCACTGCCTCGTTTCAACCCTATATTTTGTACCCACTCTTTGGGAAGAGAAATAATATATGACCCTCGTCCTGTGCTTTGCACTCTTCTGTAGCCTAGATCTTTTTCCGTCATACACTCACCATTCGCATGTTTCGTTTACATTATGTATTTCGTGCCTTTTACATATAAATTATATTCAACAGCGTTAAATACAAAATTATACGTTTGTTCAACA
>DATEAU010000054.1:0-5163 GCA_035288165.1 Bathyarchaeia archaeon | reverse complement strand
TCCCAGGCGTAGCGGGAAGCGACGCGCACCAACCACAAGAACTTTGCACAGTCTACACGGAAATCGAAGCCGCCATGAACGTGGACGAAATCCTGAAAGCCATCAAGAAAGGAAAGGTCAGGGTGCCTCCTGCTGGAAAGTCAATACGTTTTTAAAAGAGCGGACGGTTGATGATTATGGCTTTAATGTTTAAGGAAAAGGATGGTTTTCATTGCAATTTAAGTTTTTAGGCGGAGCACGCGAGGTCGGCAGAATCGGAATCGCCGTGAAATCAGAAAAAACACAAGTTATCCTCGACTACGGCGTAATGTTGGACCATGAGCCAGGCTTCCCCATGCACGTGCCCCCGAAAGAAGTTGACGCGTTAATCCTCACCCACAGCCACCTAGACCATTCAGGGGCGCTTCCGATTTTCTACGTGCAAGGGCAGAAACCCCTTTACACGAACAAGTTGAACCTTGAGTTGACGCAGTTGCTGATTCAGGACTTCATACACTTGAGCGGCTACTACCTGTCGTTTGAGTATCTTGAACTGAAAACCATGATGAAAAGCAACAGGCACTTGGACTTCGGGGTCGAGGAAAAACTCGGCGACATGCGCTTTAAGCTCTTGAATGCAGGGCACACCCCGGGAAGCGCCCAAGTGCTCATCGAAGCCGACGGGAAAAGGATACTTTACACGGGTGACTTCAACACCGCCGAAACCAAACTCCTGCCGGGAGCCAGTATGGACTACGGCGACTTGGACGCGGTGATTATGGAAAGCACTTACGCGGACGAAGACCACACGGAACGCCCCGAACTGGAAAAGAACTTCGTTGAAGCAGTCACCGAGGTTGTTGAGAAGGGCGGAATAGTTTTAGTGCCAGCTTTCGGTGTGGGAAGAAGCCAGGAAATCGCAACCGTTCTCGCGGCGAATCATTTCGAGTATCCAATAATTCTCGATGGCATGGCTCGGCAAGCGAGCAGAGTTATTATGAATTACAAGGAGTTTCTGCGCGACCCCAAGTTGTTCATGGACGCTATGCACTCGGCGGATTGGGTGGAAGGGTGGAGAGACCGCAGACGGGCGTTAAGGGACCCAGGCGTTATCGTTTCTACTGCTGGCATGTTGAAGGGTGGTCCAGCGGCGTTTTACGTTTCTAAACTCGGGAAAAAAGCCAACAACGCCATATTCCTCGTGAGCTACCAAATACCCGGAACCCCTGGCAGAGAATTGATGGAAAAAGGAATCTGCACAATAGACGGAAAAATACGCAAAATCAAAGCGCGTTACCAACATTTCGATTTCTCTTCACACTGCGGGGCAAGCCAGCTTAAAGAGGCTTTACGGCGACTCGGCGGAAAACCCAAAGTCTTCGCCGTCCACGGGGCGGAAGGCAACTGTGAACTCTTAGCAAACTGGGCTAAGTCAGAGCTGGGCTTAGAAGCTTTCGCACCGAAGACTGGAGAAACCTACGAGGTTTAGAAAAGTGGTTTTGGCAGTCGAAATTTTGCCCATTGGACAGGTAGACGCAGCTTTACTGCGCCGAATCAAAGACGGTTTGCCGCATGTTTTTCCTGAAACAACGTGTTTAGTCAGCAATGAGCAAGTTGCTATGCCCGACGCAGCCTACGATAAGAATCGCAGGCAGTACCGCTCTAACCAGATTCTAGGCATAATCCAAAGCTACTTAGCAAAGGTGAAAGAGGCAAATCGTATCTTAGGCGTAGTGGATGTGGACATTTTCGTGCCCGAGTTGAACTTCGTGTTCGGAGAAGCTTCTTTCCCTGGAAAAGCCGCGTTAATCTCTTTGAAGCGGCTCAAACCTGAATTTTACGGAGCTAAAGCTGACGCTGAGCTTTATGCGCAGCGGTCGCTGAAAGAGGCAGTTCACGAGGTCGGGCATACGTTAGGTTTAAAGCATTGTCAGCGTTCTTCTTGCGTGATGCATTTCTCCAACTCAATCTTTGACACGGACAAGAAGCAAAGCTTATTCTGCGACGAGTGTTGTTTGAAAGCTGCTTTGGCTATCAACAGTTTGGAGAAGACGCCGTGAGTGAGGACAAGTTTGACGCCAAACCCGTTTATTTGGTTCCGATATTTGCGAGTCTGATGGTAGGGCTAGCTTGCGCTTATTTGGTGCTTATCAGCGCAAAGCCGTTTATTCCTCCGGTTACTCCTTTTCCTGACACACCTTCAGGCTCAATAAGTAACGCCATATACTTCGTCATAATAATCGCTGTGAGTGCAACAATCTTCTATTTTCTGCTTAAGTGGAAAAGCAAAAAGATGATATTTATACTAACGACATTTGCATTGACCGCCGCTTCCGTATTATTGTCCTTGTATTACCTTTGGCTTTTGCTTTCTTCCTTTGCAAACTGGGAGATTTACGCGGTTGTTCTGACAATAATAATTACGGTGCTGTTCGAACTGGCTATCTTCAAGATAGGTGGCAAAGCGGCCAACGTCGCAGTGGTCGGATTAGGCGGCGCGCTTGGTGTATTCTTGGGCAACTCCATCCCCGTTTGGAGCGCCATGTTGATTCTTGTTTTCTTGGCGGTCTACGACATCATTGCGGTTTACAAGGGTCCCGTGGGCAAGATAGCCGCCAGCTCTGGGCTCGACCAGCTTAAAGGCTTAAGCTACGCTTTCAAAGATATTCAGATGGGTCTCGGCGATTTAGTTTTCTATTCGATGCTTTCCGCAGTTATGCTTTTGAATTACGGTTGGGTTTCCTACTTCGCCTCGCTCGCAGGCATACTTGGCGGGTCATTCTTCACGTTCCTGATGCTGGAAAAGAAAGGTATTTTTCCTGGTTTGCCTTTCCCCATATTCTTGGGTTTGGTTGGTGGTCTTCTGACATCGCTCTTGGTTTAGCTCTTCCTATCGCACGCTGCACAAACTCGAAATCCGCGGAGCGAGCGCGCCACAAAGGGACGCGAATAAGATCAGCAGATCCTCACCCTCCTGAAAATGCGAGGGCGGACTGAGGCATTCTGAAAGCTGAGAACGTCATGGTTGTTTGGTGAATTACAATAAAGCTTATATCGTCTTGAGAATCACCCAGTTTTACTATACAGAACTCCCAGAACGTCTAAAGAAGGATTAGCGAATGAAGAGGTTGTTGTCCAAATCGGCGATAACGAAGACGCAGACAATTGCACTGATAGTTCTGGTTGTTTTCATCGCGGTGGGAGCAGCTATTATTTTGAGGAAACCGATTCTGGATCCAAGCGAAACTCCTTCTCCGTCGCCAACACCTCCGCAGACTCCAACGGAGACACCGCCTGCCGAGAGAGAGCAGGAAATAATTGTCGGAGTGGAATACGTAATTCCAGGAATCGGCGAAGCGTTCAGCGACTTGAGTATTCCTCTTGTGAAGCCATTGCCGGAGCAGTTCTCGTGGGATAAAATGCAGAAGAGTCCCGATGCGGCAATTGATTTTTCTTTCACCGACAAGTTTGTTGAAGAGTTTCAGAACAACGGGTTCACGCACCTCATTCTTGGTTTGCGAACTTCAGCCAACTTCCTCGTCAGCGAATGGATGATAGCTAAGGAATATCCTAAGACTCAAGCCGTGGACCCGAAGTACTATTCGAAATACAGCAACTGGGTGAGATCACTTGTCGAGAGGTACGACGAAGACGGAGAAGATGACATGCCGGGACTCCGGTACCCGGTAAAGCACTATGAGGTAGGCGTGGAATTTTCCTCTTACCAACCAGAACCCACCGAAGTTTACTTGAAAACACTCGAACTGGGATACAAAGCGGCACACGAAGCTTATGATGAAGTTGTCGTCGGACACTCTGCTTTCCTGCTGACACCCGTGTTCAAGGACAACCCAGAGCCAGATGAGTACGAGAAAGCGTTCGCTGAAAACATGGTGGGCACGGCTGGAAAAGGATTAGCCGACATACGAAAGGTTCTGGACAAGCCAGATTTGTTCGACGTTCTCAACGTCCATAACCTGGGGTGGCCTTACGAAATTGAGAACATAGTGCAGTGGCTCAAGTACGAAACCAACCTGAGAGGATACTCTAAGCCGATAATAATCAGCGACACGATACCAACGTCCTTTGCCGGGTTCGGTTCCGCAACGAGAACCTCAGGTGAAGGTTTAGCCATAATGCTTCAACCCGCCACGGAAGCGGACAGGACGAGGTTAGCGGATTACTTCAAGAAACTGATTGCTAACAATCAAGAATACGTGGACTGGCTTAGGAACTTCTTGGCAGGGGATGTCGTCCAAAGAGTAGTAATCGCCGCTGAACAGCGCATCGCGTTGATTGACACCGCCTTCACGGGTGACCAGCCGGGAGCAAATTCGGCGATATTCCAGGCTGGCGCAGGAAATTCTGGGTGGGGCGGAATGGTAGACTATGAAGGCGGACGCGTCACGGGTAAAAGACCAGCCTATTTTGCGCTTCAGCAGTTGCAGGAAAACATACGAGGATACGAATCGATAGTCAGAGTCAATACCGATGACGAAGTTGTTCGGCTGTACAAGGTTAAGAAGCAGAACGAAGAGTTTTTCGTCGTATGGTATGGTTACCAAAAACTGTACTTGCCAGAAGATGGGCTCCCGCGAAAGAATGTTCAGATTGACGTTGGTGTCTCGGAAGTTATGATTGAGAAAATGAAAACATCAAACGACATTGTTCGAGGGTTGGAGCAATCCAATAATGGGGTATTATCGGTGACCATCACTCCCGAACCATTTTTCATTTTCACAACGAAAAAAGATTAGTCCAGCCATGATTCTAAGCCTTGCCACTAGATCGCCTGACTCAGGCAAGCCTTTTTGGCGGATTTAGAAAGTTACTTAAAAAGATCATCTGCAGCATGGAGGAACAAGAAACCATTAAACATTGTTTCGTCTCCGTGCTATAATGGCAACAAAAAGCTGGGGCTTTTGTTTATCCGAACCATTTTTTAAATACTTCCGGGATTTTTTGCGGGTTCTCGAGCACGTAAACGTCTTCCATGCAGTCTAGTTTTTTGACTTGGTCCACCTCTTCTTTTCTTACGCGAAGTTTCATCTCTTTGCCGTTAGGGAGCTTCGTGTAAACCACGCCTTCCCTGTAGTCGGTTGGCGCAATGTAAACGGGCACGAACGCTTTGAGGCTCATGATTGCCGCGTTGGTCAGCATCGTGTCTCCTATGCCGTTAGCTAT
>DATEAU010000053.1:0-6504 GCA_035288165.1 Bathyarchaeia archaeon | reverse complement strand
TGCACGGACCCCTGCGGAAGCTGAAGCGCTGTCTTCCGAATTGGGTTACCCTATTGTTATGAAGGCTCTTTCTCCTCAGGTTACCCACAAATCCCGAATCGAAGGCGTCATACTCAACATCTGGTCTCCTTCGGAAACTGCCGCTTTCTTCAATGAACTCTCGAAAAAAGTCAAGAGCTACAGTGGCTCTGCGGAGTTTCAGGGCGTCGCAATTCAACCTATGGTTCGCGAGAGAGGACACGAGCTTCTGGTGGGCGCGAAAAAAGACCCCCAGTTCGGGTCGGTCATTCTTTTCGGGATGGGCGGAACCTCAGCGGAATCATTCAAAGACGTCAGCGTTGGTTTTCCGCCTTTGAATCAGGTGCTTGCGAGAAGGCTTGTTGAAGACACTGAGGTTTTCAAGCGCGCGTCATCCAGCGGGCACGCGTTCAATGTGAGTCTTTTAGAGGAGATTCTGGTAAAGTTTTCTCAGCTTGTCACCGATTTTCCCGAGATAAAAGAAATCGACGTGAACCCCCTAATCGTCACCGAAAAAGGCGCTGTGGCAGTTGACGCGCGCATCGTGATTGAATGGGACAGAATCATGCGCGAAGTCGCTGACCACCAAGACCAGGCACTTATCGCTGCTTATCCAAAAGAATACATTGCGTCGCGACGATTGAAGGACGGCACCGAAGTTATACTCCGCCCAATTAAGGCTGAGGATGAAGGGCGCTTCAACGATCTCATCAAGTCTCTCTCCGCGGAATCCATGCGGTTCAGGTTTTTCGAAATTTTTAAAGAAATGCCGCATGAAACGTTGACCAAGTACTGCAACTTGGATTACGACAGACAAATCGCCATAGTCGCAGAGCTTCAGAAAGGTGGCAAGCAAATAATCGGCGCTGGTAGAGTGATAGCTGAGCCTGTCGGAAAAAGCGGCGAGTTCGCGGTACTAGTCGGGGATACGTGGCAACGTCGAGGACTTGGCTCAATGTTAATGGACTACATCGTAGCCGTTGCGAAAAACATGAGGCTGGAGAGAATCTTCGCTCACGTTCTACCCAACAACTTCAAAATGATGCGCTTATGCGAGAAAAAGGGATTTAAGATGGAAACGCTGGATGAAGAGACACTTAGAGCGTCTCTAAGTCTGTCTGACCAAACTATTTCTTTCTGAACTTCTGCAGTTTCATGAGCATCTCTTTGTCGCCTTCGGCGTCTCCGGCGCATGTTGCAATTATGCCGTCAACAATGCCATCGAGCTTTGCTGCCTTTTCTACAACTGTATCCATGGTTGCGGCGACTGGCCACCCAATCAATTTAACGGTCTCTACGTTTTTCGGAGTCCCAACTAGGAAGTACGCGTAGATGGGTTTGTTCATTTTTTTGCACTCTTTCGCCACCTGCTCAAGTATCGGGAAGGTCTTGTCTTCAAGCCTCATGAAGTAGATAAAGTCCCATGCACCCTTCGCTCGTTCAATGGTCTCCTCCACAGATCGCCGCGCCGTTAGCAAGCAACCTAACTTTAGATTCTTGAGTTTCACGTTTGTGCGTAAGAAGTCTCGGGCTTCCTCGGAGGATTTCAACATTTTTATGGGGTCGCCAAACTTGGGCACGTCACCCATCGTGACCGCTAAGCCGTCGACGCCCATGATGTCGGCGGCTAAGGCTAAACCTCCCACTTCAACTGGGCCTTTGTAATGCAGTATGAATATGGGTACGATTTCTTTCTCAGGATACTTAGACTTGAGTACGCAGCTCACAACTGTACCACTGGGCGCAGGAAAACCGGCAGCGCTGTCAGTAACGTTCCATCCGTCAACCAGGGGGCTGATTTCTTCGGCAAGCTTCAGGAATTTGCGTGTTGGAACAAACTCATTTAGTATTTTCATAGAGATATCACGGCTTTAAGAGAAGATAGCTTTGGATTAAAAAGCCTTTTGCATATGTAAATTAGGCTTGCTCTCTAACGTTTTTTCTTTGGCAAATCGCGCAATTAACCAATTTTCTTAAATAGCTTCGCGTTGTTCAGCATTAGAACGAAAGAACATGAAAGTCTTCGCCGTTGTGTTCGCTGAAGAATCAGGTAAGTCAAAGAGAGGACTTTCTGCAGCTTTCAGTCCAGAAGAACGTGGGTTGCTGTCGGCGGCTTTGCTTGAAGATGTTTTGGTTGCTTTGAACGCTTCTGTGGTTCGCGAAGTTGCGGTTGTAGGTACTGATTCCAGTGTCCGTCAGGTTGTCGAGTATTGTGGTGTTTCATTTATTTCCCAAGAGCGAAATAGCTTGGCTTCAGCTATGGGGAAAATAATCGCTTGGGGCACGGAGAAAAAAGCAGACGCCGTTCTTATGTTGCCAGCCAACATCCCGCTGATTTCGTCTAGCGACATAGACAGAATAGTTGAGCTTGGGTCTGAAGTGCCTTCGGTGGTTTTGTCTCCTTCTATTAAGGATGGCACGAACGCGATTTTCCTAAATCCATCTAACTTGATTCCGGTCCAGTTCGGACCAAATAGTTTCTTCAACCTTGTCAAAGAAGCAATCGACAAAGACGTGGCTCTGAGGTTTTATTCTTCAAGGGAAATCGCTCTGGATATGGATTCGGAGGAGGATTTGTGCAAGTTGCTTGAGATTAAGAATAACACAGTATCCAAACGGGCTTTTGAACAGGTTAGATCGCAGAGAAACAAGAAAAGCTAGGTCGGGAAAAATCGTTTTTCTTCACGTAACTGGTAGGTTCTCTGAGTAATCTCCCCCTCCCTTTCTTAAAAGGCAGATTCTACTTAGGTTAGGCAAAATTTCAACATGTTTTTGGTTGCTGAAATCGCTATTAACGACCTACCCTCTATAGGTTCGTCGCTTTTTTTAACATGCTTTTGGTTGTGTTTTTCGCCAATAGCGACCCTACCCTCTATCTTTTTCAGTAGCGAAAGTAGACCACCTATAGGTTTCTGCGTAGAACCACTATTAGGCTCCAAATAGACTAGCCGTAGCTGGAAGCGGATAAGAGTGGGTAGGAGTTACTTTCTGCTCATAGTAAAGTCAAAACCTAAAACAATCGATGAAGTCTTGGGCAAGTTTGAGCCCGAACAGAAAGAGATTGCGCAAAAACTCGGTCATCGTCAAAACCACGCTGCCCGATGTCTCGGAGACGGTTAGGCGCGGCGTCATCACGTACGTTCTGAACAACAAGGTTTTCGCCAGAGTCAACCTTTACAAAGATCATGTGGACTTGAGCTTGCTCGTCGACACGAAGCTTGATGATAAGTTCTGCAGGGTAAGAGACAGGGAAAAGATGTTCGGCACGTCAAGATAGTCTCGATGAAAAAGATTGACGAAGCTGAAATCACGCGCCTTTTGAAAGAAGCGGCTGCCCTAAAATAAACACACTCTCGAATTCCCGCGCTTACGCCTTCGACAGTCTCATTGACAATAACGGCACCACAACCTCTTCCGCCGTCATGCCACCATGTCCCCCGTGTTGTTCTCGGTTCCTGTCATCTTCGAAATACGGATACGAAAGCGCGTTTGGACCCTTGCTTAAGGCTGCGAAATCGCCAACTACAGACTTAAGCGACATTGAATCTATGGTTCGCCCAAAGGCTCCACCGTCAATCAAGTCGCTGGATTCCACCAGTTTGAAACCGTCGAGTCTTCTTTCGAAAGCGCTCTTGAGATTCTCCTTTTCCCCTCGCTTAGCGAATAAGAAGCCACATCTGCTGTCGCCAACCGGAGGCAACTGAAGCCTGCTAGCAACTTCAGGATGATCCTTGACGTAATGTGTTCTCTGGGTTTCGCAAACGCCATGGTCCGACGTAAGCATAATCAGCGTCTCCTTCTTCGTAACGTTGGAGAGTTTGTTGAAAAGTTTTTGAGCAGAAACTCAAACGATTGAATCTCGCTCGTCACCTCTTCAGAGTTTGGACCGTATCTATGCTCTAATGTGTCAATTCCACTGTAGTAAAGAACGAGAAAAACGGGACACTGCTGCTCAATCGCTCTTCTGCATTTCGCAAGCATCTCAGACTCCAATATGTAGGGCGTCAACTCTTGGTCCGCATGTACTATTCTGGATAATCCGCTCCCTATTATGGAACCCTTCGTAGCAATCAACGTTCTTATGCCGTGCTCCTGCAACATGGGCATCCAAGGCTTTATTTTCCTCGACAGGTCTCTGGCAATCTCAACTTCCGAGCTGTAACCGTAAACTGGTTTCATATCCAACGTGTTAAACACGCAGCCGTACTCTTGGCTGAACATTTGATACCCGATCACTCCATGCTCAGACGGCGTTAAGCCAGTGAAAATGCTCGTTAGCGAGGTAGAAGGGGTTGCTGGAAACGGGCTTGTCACCGGCTTCATGACGCCTTTCGTAATTAACTCGGAAAAGGCGCCATCATATCGTTTAACATGTGCCAAGAGCCGGTTGTATCCTAACCCATCCATTACTACGAGAAAGACTTTCTGAACGCCCCCAAAATCATCCACGAAACAGTCAGGAAAACCTGCTGATTTAAGCGAGTTAACTCCGTAAATTTTGCCGACCAACGATTTGATGTTTCTTATATTGAAAACGTCGTAGTCGGGCAATACAAAATCGTCAAGGAAAACTCTTTGCCTGATGAAAGTGTCTCGTTCTTCCTCCAGGAAACGAGTGTCCATGCACACACCAACTGGAAAGACACCATCTGCTCTTATATTCTTTTAACGAGTCTGGAAAAGTTAAATCAATCAAATTAGCCCTTTCCCTGTAGCAAGAAAAACGCCGCTATAAAATAGCAAGAGAAGTCGGGTTCAGAGAGGAATTGCCTCAAACTCCGTTGGCAAAGTCCTCAGGTGAGTGCCACAAAAGAAGAAGAACTGCGAAAAACCCAAGCCTGAAGCTTTTTCCTTAATGTATCCTAAATCAATTTGAGGACTTACTTGTGCCCATCGAAGTTGACGGATATGAAATTGGTTCCTCTCCAGTACACCATTCTCTTGGGAGATATATTCATCAAAGTTTCTGAAAACTTCTTGTATTCATCAAGGACAGGAGATTGTACTTTTTTGAGAACTGGATACTTATTTTTGAAGGTTGCATATACCTGCAATAGGTTCTCATCATCGAGTAAAGACAAGGAATCAATCGCGTAATGAACAACAGCCTTGCCCTGAACCATTACTCCTCTGTTGTTAAATGGATTGGTTGCGTCACGGATGTCTACTGTTAAAGAAATCTTTGGATTATCATGGATGTTCTTCATTTTCTTGGATTCGGAAGATGCCGTTACATAAATGTCATTAGTTTTCCCATCAAAAACGAAAAACATCGGCGTTATGTGTGGTTGATTACCTCGATTAGTTGTGCACAAATAAGCGAAATGACTAGTAGTCAGAACTTCCACCATCTCGGGAGGTAGTTGCCTCTTTTCCATGTCATTCACCTAAAGGAAGCTTAATGGATCTGGCTTCTCGCCAATACACAATTTTCTCCATCTCCACCTCAACTAGTATGCGGCTTACAAAGAGGGTAGTTCTCCAAGCTAGAGGTAAGTTTTGTTTTTCTTTTTTATATGCATGCATGTATGTTGGATACTTTTTGTAGAATGCGCTTCTAACCCTAACTAGTTTGACTAGTCCTAAGGCAGCATCAAGAAGATTGTACACTTTTGCTTTGCCTGTAAACAGAACAGCGCGGTTGTTGTAGAGATTGTTTTCGTCACGGATATCGATGAGAAAGGCAATCTTGTTATTTTCACGTATGTTTTCAAGTTTCTTAGAAATTTTTGACACAATGAAGAACAGTGTGTTTCCAACGAAAACGAAGATAACTGGTGTTAAATGAGGCTGCATTCTTTTGTCGGAAGTTCCAACGAAACCCACTTTTCCCTCCTCCAGAAGCCAAAGGACTTCGGTGGGTAGCCCCGGGATACGCGACATTACGATAAGCGAGGCGGCTGAGAAAAACAGGATTGCAGACGAATAGGTTACGAGACCCGCGAAAAGTACCAAATCAAACCTGAAGAGAGGGTAAAGCAGCAGGGTGACAAAGCCAAAGACGAGGTTTATCGAGTCCATGCGCTTGAGAGTCTTCAGTTCCCGATAAGCAGTGTAACGCATTTTTGTCCGCATCCCAGAAACAAGCAGAAAATTCGTTGAGCGCCGAAAGGCAATAACAGCGGACCACAAGCCTATGCCTAGTCTGTACGAAAGATCCCAAAGGATCAGACCCACCAGAAAAAGAGGCGCTGGGGAAATTTTTCCCCCGAGCCAATTGCTGACAAGACTAGGGTCAAAAAGGAAGAGATAAAAAAGTAGGAAAGCGAGAACCGTGATGCCCACGTACAATTCGTAATGTCGTCGGCTAAAAAGGGATTCCTGATAATTTTCGATAACTTTTCGTTCAAGGGGAGCAGAAGGCGGTTCCAACCTGTGAATGGTCACCCCTATGTGATAGATGAGGAAGCTCCAAAGAGAAATTACTGCTATCGCTAAAGAGCCTAACACGATTGAGGAAGGCGGCAAAGACAGGAAAATGGCTAA
>DATEAU010000052.1:0-10315 GCA_035288165.1 Bathyarchaeia archaeon | reverse complement strand
GAAGTCTATTTCGCCTTTTGTTGAAAAACTGTAAGTCTTGTTCACGATTTTGAAAGGCGACATTTTCTCACGTTGAGATTATTTTCTTGGCGCTTGTTGAAAAGGCTTTCGACGTGAGTTTGTTTCCGTTTTTGTTTGTTTGGGCGATGCTTTCGTATCCGGACAGGAAATAAAAGAAGTGTGGTGAACATTGGTGAAGAACTAAACAGATAGTAATTCTAATACAACTGAATTCACTGAACCATGCTATTGTAATGTGTCACTGTGAAGAAGTCACACGGTTTTGCCATGCTTTTGCGCAGCGCTTTCGCGGAAGAAAGTAAAAAGCTGGAATAAGAAGCTTTTTCTCGAACATTTTTACAGAGGTTGCGGCAGCTATTGTCTGTGTTTCTGGGCTGGAACCTTCACGAAAGACTGCTCCACCAAGCACTCTTTCAAGTAATCCTCTAGTGTTGCCGCGGGCACGACCTCAATTTTGTAGTCTCTCACGTTTATCGAATGCTGGAAGTTCTTCTGCGGAATGATTACTTTTTTGAAACCCCAGGCCTCAGCAGCTTTAATTTTCTCATGCACGCCGCCAATTGCCGTTATCTGGATTGCATCGCTCACGCTCAAGTTTATCTCGCCAGTAACCGCAACATCCTGCCTTATCGGTTTCCCTTCAATAAGCGAACACAGCAAAATCGCCATTGTCACTCCTGCTGAAGGGCCATCAACACCGTAAGATTGAGCAAAATCAATGTGCGTCAGGTAATCTTGCGCGATGTCCACGCCGTATTTCTGTAGGATAACGCTTCGAACTTTGGCGATACTGTCCGAAATGAAATTCTGACCCTTAGCAACTCCCGTAACCCTGTAAAAGCCCTTAAGCGGCTGATCCCTCGGAAGCATAGTTTTCTTCACAAGCTGCGCCTTAACCCCTAAAACGCTCCCCGTCATTTCACCACTGTACGGGTCATTAACAACGGCTAAACCGTACATCTGTCCAAGCTTGACGCCTTCAGGCTTAATCTCCAGAAGCTTTCCTCGCTCGTTCATCTCGTGCTCTAGCAATTGCTTCTGAATGGTCTTACAATGCTCGCCAATAGCTTCCAAAACGTGACGCCGCTCAACTTTCCGGCAGTTTTCGTTCATCGCCAACATTGCAGCTGTTTTAACAATCGAAATCAACGGTCTGAAACGGGTGGTAAGCGCGTCTCTCTTATTACTTCTGCGTCTGCCTTCCTCAACAATTTCAACCACGGCATCTCTAGTGAACGGTGCGAGGTTGAAACGTTTAGCCTCCTGCGCGATGAACTGGACGTATTTGCGTCTGTTCTCTACCGTGTTGGGCATGTCATTGTTCATACGCACCACTTTACCATACCCGTAAATCCGGTCCATCAGGGCAGGGTGAATCTGCGCGATGCTGTCAAAGTTTCCAGCACCCAAAAGGAACGTGATAGCAGGAACAGGTTCGGTGGAAACCGCCATCGCCGCAGTGCCGCCTCCTTGCCACCTTCCGCGTAAAGCAATAGGTAGTTGTCCATCCTCAAGCACCGTCAGAAGCGTCACGGCCTCTTCAGGGTCAAGATTCTTTATCTCGTCAATGTAGAGAATTCCTAGTGACGCATTGTGGACATCTCCTGCTGTTACTCTCTGATGCTCAGGAGTTCCCATACCTCCCGTTTGAAACGGGTCCCACGCTATGGAGCCGAAGAGTTGAGCGTTCCCATGCCCAGTCGCGTCAACAAACGGCGCGTGGCCAGAACTGTTGTCCACTATGAGTTTTGGGACGTCTGTTTGTTGGGCGCCGCCGATGCCGCGGAGATTGCTCAAGCCGCCGATGCGGGTGAACCACCAGATGAAAATGCTGAAGAATATTAGGCTTCCAGCTGGGATAAACGTCATGGGCACTAGCGTGACGAATTTGTCTATGAAATAGTCGGCGAAGTTGTAATTGTAGAATGTCTGCAATGTTTCGCCGAAGTATGGCGGATTGGCGCCCCATGTTTGCCAGGCTTGAATGAGAAAGAAAAAGCCTAACCCCATCAAAAACAACCCTAGACCCAGCATGAGAACTTGTATGGCTTTTAAACCGATTTTCGTGGTGAACTTTCGTTTGAGGTCTTTCAACTGTTCGGACTGCTGAACTTTCTTTCCTTCGCCAGCCTTGTGAATCGAGACGCGCGGTTCGCTGGGCAATGTCGCGTTTTTCCAGCATAGGGCATCGAAGAGTTTTATGCCGTTTTCTTTGTAGACCTGTGTAAGCTTTTCAGAAAGCGCTCTCCCCAGGAGTGACTTGCCCGTTCCTGGGTCCCCCAAAAGAAGAAGGTACGGTCCTGGGCTAATCACTGATTTTGCTGAGGGCTTCAGCTGGTTGGGGTTGCTCCAGTGAGCGTACCATTGTGTCTTCTCAAGATGTTTGAGTTTGTGAACCCACTCGTTCAGGCATAGGAATCCCTCGTTTAATGCCTGCTCTTGTCCTATGACCCAGTTTATCATGTTGTCGTCTACTGGGAAGCCTTCGGTGGTTCGGAATTTTCCCCAGTTCCATCTCACTTTCACAGTGCGTTCTTCGACGGTGCGTGTGAGTGTTTCGGTGCCTTCGCCGAAGTATTCAAAAGACATGGCTTCTCCTTTCCCTCCCTGTAGTTTCATTCGCGAGCCGTAAAAGCGCTTATTTCAAATTTGGTAATATTCAAAAAATCGTACATGATTGCCAATTATAGCTGCCTTAGTAAACGCCTCACCGTTAGACCAATTTTAGGAAAATCGCCTTTTCTAACGCCTTTTTGACCTCTAAAACCAATATCACGGGCTGACTCATATCGAAGATTGCCCGAGGCAAAAACGCATGTTTCCAGAGGCATGGGCGCCAAAAATAAACGGCTGAAAATAGGCTCTAAATTCTTAAATAAGGTTATTTAACGGTTTTTGCCTAGGTGGTTAGGCGGTTCGCATGGGGATAACCAGCGCCTCATATAAGTACCTACGAAAATCTCCATGCCAAACCAAGAGGCTTGTTGTTCGATTGTGCTTCGAGCTTTTCGCCCAAATCTTCCACGACAGTGTTCAAAAGGAGAGCTTCAGCTAAACGCTTTTGCTGTTCGGCAATTTTAGAGGTTAAGTTATTTTCATTAGCACGATGCGCTTCACTTTATCGCAAAGTTTCATGAGATTGCTCGGCTTCTTCTGGTAGATGAGAATGGTTCGGAATTGCCTGTGGTAAGTGTGCGATTATTTTTTGTCAGGTTGGTTTTACCTGTTCTAGTAACTTTTTCTTCTTCACCGACGTTGAGCGGTGCATTTCCACGGTGGGAAAGAAACTCTTATTCTGCCTGTTTTCTATCGCCGTAGCTTTTGGTGTTGTATAGTGTAGTCTAAATTGGCAATATTTTGCTTTGCTCAACGTGGCATCTTTCATAGTTGGTTGTATTAGTTGCATGCGCATTACTAATGCGTTTATACGTCACCAGTGCGCGCAAGCCGTTTTTGCTAAAACTTAGCGTATACGAAAGCATCAACTAAACCCAATAAGGAAAGCGCTATTCACGATAGTTTTTTATGCCTTAGGCATCTGAGATGGCAACGGGTAGCTGGGATAACTGTGGTCAGGGAAATCGACAAGATAGCTCTTCGACGATGGCGGAAACGGGGCTTCTACAGCGAGACTGTTCTCGTCAAGCTTCTGCAGAAGTGCGGGTGCAACGCCGTGCGGATCCCGGTTAGTAATCCAAGTCTCAGCCCATTACCAGACATCATGGCTAGACGCGGCAGACACATGTATGCGTTTGAGGTTAAGAACGCCAGCTACTACGCTTATTTTCCGAAGCAACAGATTGACAAGCTCTTTCGCTTCCTCAACGAACTCATTCCCGCTGACAAGCAGTTTAAGCATGCCGTCGTGGCGGCGCACTTGGGCAAGAGATGGATCTTCCGCGAAATCAGTTGGATCGATTGGGAGAAGGATAAGTTGCCAGATAAAGTGAGGATTTTGAAGCGGGATAGAGGAAACCTCAGCTTCGAAAAAGTTGAGTCAGTGGTGCAGTAAGGAACCGTACCTCAAAACATATTATCCAATTACAACTTATTTCTGAAAGGAGGAGGATTTCGCTGACGAAGGACGTTGACTTGGCAGTGGTTAGTGCAAAGTTGTGCAAAATTTACGAGATAGCTGAAGCAAAAGTTGAGGTCTTAAAAGACGTAAACCTTAACGTTGCATCCGGCGAATTTGTCGCGATTTGCGGGGCGTCAGGATCAGGCAAAACAACCCTGCTGAACCTTATCAGCGGAATCGACAAACCCACTAGCGGACAAATCACCGTTTTCGGAGAAGATTTGATCGATAAAGATGAGGATTTCCTGGCGGATGTACGTTGCCACAAAGTTGGTTTCGTTTTCCAGTCATATAATTTGGTTTCAACTTTGACTGTGGCTGAGAACGTCGCGTTTCCCATGGAGTGGACCCGAAAACCCGTGAAACAGATTGAAGTGCGGGTCTCGGAACTGCTGGAAACGCTCGGGGTACAACATAGAGCCAACCATTTTCCCGCTCAGTTAAGCGGTGGCGAGCAACAACGTGTCGCTTTCGCGCGGGCTTTGGCTAATGATCCGCCGTTACTGCTGGCTGACGAACCCACGGGCAACCTTGACGCCCACAACAGCCAAAAAATAATTGATGTATTCCGCATGTTGAAGGCGAACAGGAAAACAATCATTGTTTCAACTCACGACAAGCAACTGCTAGAGCTGGCAGATCAGACGCTTTGCCTTGAGAATGGAAGCTTCGAGTTACAATGAGTGAAACCTCTTTCCCAGTGAATGACCTTCTTCGGAGAAAACTGCAGACAAGCTTAACTGTTGTGAGTCTTACTTGCAGTGTTGCTTCCACGCTTTTTCTGCTGCTTTTCAGTTCTAGAATGGGTTTGGGAATAGCCTTAGTGGCTGAAGACACGCTGACTATTGGGCTATTAGCTGTTTTCTCACAGTTCATCCTGTTCGTTGGAATATTGATTTTTGTTATGGGCGCCGTGTTGACATCGTTTATAGTGTTTTTGATGATGACTCAACGAACAAAGGATTTCGGGTTGATAAAAGCGGCAGGATGCCCCAACAGTCTCGTTTTTGGCTACTTCATGACCGAACTACTCATCGTCACTTTCACGGGGTGCGTGATAGGCGTACTTGTCGGTTTTGGCGTTGACTTCGCAGGGTCCCGCATAAGCGGTTTTTCGGTGTATCAAAACCCAGCCAACATCTGGTTTGCGCCTGTAGTTTTTGCTGCTTTTTTCGTTCTCGCCTTGGTGTTTGGGACGAAACCTATCCTGAACGCCGCCCGATTATCTCCAATAAAAGCGCTTTCGTCCACCCACTATTTCGGCTTAACCATGGGAAACCAACTCAAGCCTTTCTCAGCATCCAGGCTGACTGGGAAGATTGCGATGAGAAGCCTGTTCCGCCGACCCACATCAACCATACGCATCATCCTATTGTTAGCGATGGTTTTCATTTTGCTCACCGTTTCCATTGCTGGAAGCATCATCGCCAAAGACACCACGACGTCGTGGGTTGAAAAAACTGCTGGAAAAAACGTAGTCGCAATTGCGCATGAAGAAATGGCTGCTCAGTATGAGATCTTGCAATCGAAATTTTTCGAAGCCAAAGACGAAGGAGGCATGTTTGATTACTTGAACGAAAAGATCGCCATTTCAAACGAGACTATCCAGCAGTTGAAGGCTCTGTCTAGCATCGTGAACGTTGACGCACGCCTGATCCTCAAAGAACACGTTTACGAGATATCAAACTTCACGATCGATCCGGAAACGCTGGCTACGTTTCCGGTGGGCGACAAACGTGAGGGCGACTCGCTGATAATTGGAGTAGAGCCTATGGATTTGACGGGTTCGTGGTTTTTGCAGGGGCGATTTTTAGAAAATGGCGATTCGTGGGAAGGTGTCGTTGGCGATTCTGTTGCACGGAAAATGTTTTCGAAACCTCTTGTTCAAAGCCTGAGGGTGCAGAATCAGTCCTTCGCCATAGTAGGTGTATGCCTTGATCCAATAGATAATGGCAAAGTTATCTATGTTCCAATCAAGAAACTGCAACAAATCACAGGCAAATCCGCCCCGAACATCGTGTTCGTGGAATTGAGTTCTTCAATTGACCGCGTTGCCGCTTTGAAACAGATAAAAGAGCGCATAAGCGGCACCAATCAACGTTTAACGGTAATCGAACTCGACAAAGTGCTTGGCAAGAGTCTCGTTTTCTTGGAAAACGCATGGTCAACATTAATGTTGCTGCCGCTGTTTGCTTTGGCTTCGGCAACCCTGTGCCTCATCGCTTATGTAATGCTTGCGGTAGATGAGCAACGTCAAGAATTCGCGATTTTGCGAGCGATTGGCGCGAAGCCGAAAACAATCGTGAACATAGTCGCAGTTCAAAGCAGCATTGTCCTAGCTTCGAGCCTCGCGTTTGGGCTTTCTTTCGGCGTTATTGCTACGTTGATGATTCTGGTTCCCAACCCCGTCGTGACAAGCTTCACGATTCTGCAAATAGCAACGTGGCTAACTATTGCGGTAACGGGCATGTTTTTCCTAAGCCTTGCTCCCGCGGTAAAGTTCGCTAGAACTGCGCTCTTAAGAATCATGACCTAGATGGCTGAACTCTTTTCGAAAATACGTTAAACACTCAACTTGAACGGGCAGTTGACTTATAAAATCCTGCAGCTGCAACACTGGCACGATTGGAACATCATCGTAAAACTTAGCCCTGCTTGGCAAAAGCGATAGAATCACTGGCACAAACTTTGCTCTATCCCAGCTTGCACAATCTAACTTTATCGTGACGCTCGGCAACGTGTCTACTAAAGCTTTTGCTCGCTGTGATTGGGCTTCGGCAATCTTCTGCATCGCAGAAGGCGACATCCCATGATGATAATGCTTGCAATCAACGCATGCAACCAACGGCTTCTTACAGCCCACAACGTCAATTTCCCATTTCCGTCCCGCATGCTTGAAGCGCACGTTCTTCGCCACCACATAGCCATTATTTCTTAACGCAAAAGCGGCGATTTCCTCAAACTCCTGCCAACAAAGCAAACTGCTAACCTGCTCAATATCAGCGCCCAACGACACGGCTTTAACTGCCAGCTTAAGACGACTACTAGTGTCTGCTTCCACCATATCGTTTTTCAAATAAATCAATTCTTGATTTTGCAGGTTTTGGAGCAATTTCTCCGTGACATAAGATGGAATTCTTGCGTCTCTATTTACACTTTCAATTAAAACTGAACCATTTCCTGTCAGTCTCAATAGCGAAATAAGCAAATTTAATTCAACAACCATAGACAAACCTCATGTAAGTAAACATGAAAAATAAAAAACATTAAACTAATGCTCCAGTCACAAGCACGCCCCTGGGATTGGTATACAAAAGCATCAACAAAACACACTCGAAAATCCCCCCTTCCTTCACCCGTTAAATGCCCTCCATTACGCAGTAAACCGGCGACAGTTTATTCTCCTTCTTTCACTTGCACTTTAAAAGACCTTACCGATAAAAGTAACTCCAACTGAAATAAGGATTCCCCAAACGCTAGAACTCAGAACAAATATTTGAGGCAACACGCCAACCAAGAAAAGCCCTTCAGTGGCGGTGTTCGTAAATCGTACTTTAGTTATGAGGGCTGTACATCAGTTTTTAAGTTATTTATAGCAAATTATTGAGTGGCTCCCTCAATGATTTTAATTTTTAAGCGCAAACTCGCATGATTCGACCGCTTTTCGCAAACCTGTAAAGCTAATCAAAAGTAAAAAAGGACAGAAAGAAAGGCTGAAAACATAATGCGATAGTAATAGATTCTGAGAAGATAAGTAATCACGCTCCCAAAAAGTCAGGAAACAACAAATATTACAATTTTTAGTAATTTTTGCATCCAATTTACTTGGAAAAAACCTGAGGGTTGCCCTAAAAGCCTGCTTCTCAGTTTAGCCAACAATGTATATTTAAACTTCGTTCAGATTCGCAACTTTTCTTAGATGAAAAAGACTTCTGTCCAGAAGAAGAGCGTTTTTCGCAAGGTTTCATTTATGCTTTCGTATAAAGGTGACACAGAACAAAATTACAAAGCGTATGCGTTTCACCACTTTAAAATATGGGAGGGGGTACCTCCACAGAGCACAACATTCGCTAAATGTCATCTGACTTTTTCTTGCTTAGCCAGTGCTTAGCTTTTTTTAAGTCAAAAGGCGTGTTCACGTTGAAGAAGGTCTTAAGCTCAGGATCTAGCTGCTCGATGACAAGTGTTGATACGTAGCGTACGCCGTGCATTCTTTCTATCATGCCGCGTATGTCCAACCTGCCTTCGTCAATCGCTGTCTTCGCAGCTTCCAAAGCAAGCTTCGTCCGATAAATAGCGTGTAGAGGCTCGATTTGTCCGTTGGGCCATCTGGGAATGGTTGCTGCTTTGCCAACGCACAGTTCAAAGAGAAGCGTTACGACATCGCGGGAAACAAAAGGAGTGTCAAAAGGCACGAGCAACGCATATTCTCCTGCGGCAACACTGAAACCAGTTAAAGCCCCAATCAACGGTCCCTTCGATTCGCGTTCGTCAACTGCGAACTTTACGTTAGCGCCCACAAGTTCAGCGTATTTTGCTGCTCGTTCCTGAGAACTCGTAACTACAATTATCTCGTTCACAACGGATCGAACCGATTCCACAGCTCGTTTGAGCAGCGGCTTACTGGCCAATTCCATAACGCCTTTGTCTTCGCCGAACCTGGTTGATGAACCACCTGCCAAGACAATCGCTGATTTGAGCAACAGGTTTTTTCTCCACAACTACGAAATCAACATTCCCGTCTGCCTTCTATAAGCCTTTGCATCAAGTTCCGTTGATGCTTTTGTCTACAAACAATTAGTAAACAAGGAGAGAATGGGAAAAGTGGCTGTTGCGAGACTAGTTGATTTGGTTAGCCTCGATTTTACGAGTCATCTCATACAATATCTTCGTGAAGGGATGATCAGGCTTGTCCCGTACGAATATGAAGCTGCCCTCTGCCCGCAGAATCTCACAGAAACAAGGCACCAGCCCCAGCATCGGCACCTGGTAAACAGTCCTTGCTTTCTCGTCCATTTCATCTCGCTTAGTCTTCGAAGCCGCGTCAAGCACCTTGTTAATCACTAACCCTGTTTTCTTTTCGAACAGGTTGTAAAGTTCCTTTAGCATACGACGCGTTCCATCTACATCGGACCTGTCACCGGTTGTAGCTACCACCACTAAATCCGCAGTTACGATGGCGTTTATCGAGGAGTACTGAAGCCCCGGGCTTGTGTCGAAAATAATGTAGTCAAACCCTTTGTCAGTAAGCAACGCGTTTCGAAGCGACAGCAGTCTTCCTAGTGCTCGCATTTCCCATTTCCGATCTTTCGCGGACATGTCTCTGATTGCCTCGGTTGATGGATTGGCTAACCCGACGAAAAATTTGCTGCCTCCAGGGATTCGGCTGCTTAAATCAATTAGGACTTTGTTGATGTCACATGTGTCATTAAGGTAGTCGTTCAAGTAGCACTCAGCGTTTTCAACTTTTAGGATTGCGAAAAGGCTCGGAGCGCGAAAATCCAGGTCGAAGAGACAAACATTTTTGCCCTGCTTGGCAAACGTGGCTGCTAAGTTAACAGAGAGAAGTGTTTTGCCGGTTCCGCCTTTATACGAGTGGACTGCGATAATTTTGCTCATTTTCTCATCCTCACACTTGGCTCTCCCTGTCCGCGTAGAAGTAGGCTTTTCTTCCTTTTCGCTCCTTCTTGAGGTAGCCCATGATTACGAGTTGATTCAAATACGCACTTTCCACCGCTCTTGCGCGGGTCGTTTGTTCAGAGATTTCTTCAGCTGTTGCGCGTCCACATCTGCATATGGTCATGGCTGTCTTCCTAAGGTGGTCAGGCATTGAAAGCAAAGTCATAACATCCAGTGGCGTGTCCGAGAATGGCTGAATGTCTTTTCTGCCATGTTTTTGCAGTTCAATCATGACTTCCATTTTATCGTTTAGCCGCTCGAGGTTTTCTCTTATTTTTTCAAGAACATGTAACGGTTTTCTGCCCAATGCTTCTTCGTTGTTCAAGAGGGTTCCCCGAGTGTTGTGCGTGTATGCAACAGATGTAACCGTAGAGGGTTTATTAAGTCTTACGATATACTGGTAATTATTCACAACACTTTGCCCCCATACACTTCACAAAACCAAAAAGCAAATCAGGAAAAAACACGCTCAACCATGACTAGAGTTAACACCCTAAAATAAAACAGATAGAGCCCTAAAACAAATGATAGAGGGTT
>DATEAU010000051.1:0-6313 GCA_035288165.1 Bathyarchaeia archaeon | reverse complement strand
AGAATTAGCTCGTCTGGTGGCTGTGCAAACGTGAAGTGTTTCGTCTCATTCTTCTCCAAGATAGTTTTCAAGGACCATTGTCGTTTATTTTCCTGAAAAAAGGGCGGGATGCCGCTGAGCGGCAAAATTTGGAAGACGTTTTGTTGATCACGTCGCTGAGGCTTTTAGTGCTTGGTCTATGTCTTCGATGATGTCATCTGGGTCTTCGATGCCGATTGACAACCTAACGTAATCCTCTGTGACTCCGGTCTCCGCCTGCTCTCCCCTTGTCAGCTGTTGGTGGGTCGTCGAAGCAGGATGAATCACTAGACTTTTGGCGTCTCCAATGTTTGCTAGGTGACTGAACAGTTTCACTGAATTGATGAATTTTTTACCTGCTTCTAAGCCGCCTTTGATGCCAAAGCCAACTATGCCGCCAAAGTGGGTTTTCAGGTACTTAGAGGCGAGTTTGTGGTTCGGGCTATCAAGTAAACCTGGATAGTTTACCCAGTTGACTAATGGATGATTCTTCAGGAACGTGGCGACTTTTAGCGCATTTTCAGAGTGCCTTCGTTGCCTTAGCGGCAACGTTTCAAGTCCCTGAAGGAACAGGAACGCGTTGAAAGGGCTTAGCGCCGCGCCTAGATCTCGCTGTAGCTGAACGCGCACTTTGATTATGAAAGCCACGTTTCCTAAGCCTGGAAAATTCCCAAAAACATCCCAGAACTTCAACCCATGATAACTCGGATCAGGCTCCGTGAACTCGGGAAACTTGCCGTTGCCCCAATTGAATTTTCCAGAATCGACGATCACACCGCCAATGGATGTTCCGTGTCCGCCTATGTATTTGGTTGCAGAGTCTACTGTTATATCTGCTCCATAATCTATGGGTCTAAATAATCCGATGCCCACTGTATTGTCGACTACGAATGGGATTTCTGCTTTATGTGCTATTTGGGCGATTGCTTCAAAGTCTGGCACGTCCAGCTTGGGGTTGCCGATTGTCTCAGCGTATATTGCCCGTGTCTTTTTAGTTATCGCTTTCTCGAATTCTTTCGGGTTTTGGGAATCAACGAAAGTTACGTTTCTTCCAAGCTTGGGGAAGGTGTAGTGGAATTGCTGGTATGTTCCGCCGTAAAGGTTGTTGGCTGAAACTATTTCGTCGCCGACCCGTGTGATGGCTAAGAGCGCTAAGGTTTGGGCAGCCTGCCCTGAAGAAACCCCTAACGCGCCTGTGCCTCCCTCGATAGCTGCGACTCTTCGTTCGAAGACATCGTTTGTTGGGTTCATGATTCGGGTATAGATGTTTCCGAATTCTTTGAGCGCGAAGAGGTTTGCTGCGTGCTCTGTGCTCTTGAAAACGTAAGACGTCGTCTGGTAAATGGGGACCGCTCTGGCGCCTGTTGTTGGATCAGATGTTTCCTGTCCAGCGTGCAACGCTACGGTGTCTAATTTTTTGCTTGTCATATTTCATTCCTCTATTCTGGTTTTAATTATTAAAACGAAAGAGGCATGACAGCGTTTTATAGGTTTTTGTATGTTTTATTCTAAAAAGAATATTGACCATCAGAAATATTGCGTTAAGAATATCTTCCGCCAGCCTCTGAGGTGATGAAGGAAATTTTCCCGCAAGTTGCCAAAGACGCTCCGGCTCGCTGATTTCATGTCTCCTGCAAATCTACTCGGCTGTTCTGGTATTAAAGGAAGGCATGGCCGTCGGCATAATCACAAAGGAGATTTTTTTCTAAGAATGCCCAGAAAAAGGGTTTTCAACATGAAACGTGGAACCTTAATGTTCATGTTCCGCCGTTTTCTTTTTCCGCGAGAGCAGATGAGGAAGCTGCATAAGAAGCATGGACAACGGACAGATGGCTAGAACTAAGAAGGTGGCGTAAGGGTTCCCAGGATAAACTGTTACAAGAGCAATTACGGCAATCATGGGGGCAATACAGCATAGCGCCATCAGCAATGCGTGGCGCCTGCTTGGTTTTCCTTGTGCTGATTCGTGATTTGGAGAATGCTCACTCATGAGTCTTCGCCTAAAGGCATTCTCGTTGTTGCCTTATAAGATACCACGGACAAGGAATGAAGAAGAATAGAACAAAAACTGGACAAGGTTTTAAATGCGATTTTGCAGTCTCTTCTTTGAGTTTAAGTTTTCGGCCTCTTTTAGCTTCGCAAAGCCTGGTCTAAATCTGCCTTTAGATCTTCAGCATCTTCAATGCCAACAGACAGTCTTAGCAAGTTGTCAGTTATCCCGATTTTTTCTCGTTCCTGTCTTGATAGGCCAGCATGGGTCATCGATGAAGGTTGACTAATCAGCGACTCGACTCCACCCAAACTTTCGGCGAGGGCGATGACTTTGAGTCTTCTCAAAAATCCTTTGACATCAGTCCCTTGCCTAACGTAGAATGAAATCACTCCGCCGAATCCTGACATCTGTTTCCTCGCCAACTCATGCTGAGGATGCGATTTTAACCCTGGATAGGTTACTTTTTCAACTTTCGGATGAGCAGCTAAATACTTCGCTATTTCTGAGGCATTATGGCTGTGGCGTTCCATTCTGAGCGCGAGGGTTTTGGTTCCTCGTAGAACGAGGAAACAGTCGAAGGGAGAGGGTATGGCACCTACAGCATTTTGATTAAACTTTAGTTTGCCGTAAAGCTCTTTGTCTGAAAGCATTATGGCTCCGCCAACTACGTCGCTGTGGCCACCGAGGTATTTTGTTGTGCTATGAAGGACGATGTCGGCTCCAAAGTCGAGCGGGTTTTGGAGGTAAGGACTGGCAAAGGTGTTATCCACAACATTAAGAATGTCGCGTTCTTTCGCGATTTTTGAAATTGCCGCTATGTCGCACAGTTTCAGTAGCGGGTTAGTCGGAGTCTCCAGCCAAATCAGCTTCGTGTTGCCCTTGATCGCAGCTTCAACATTCTCGGTTTTCGTGGCATCAACATAGGAAAAATCTAAACCGAAATTAGCAAACGTGCGGTCGAAAAGTCGCCGTGTCCCTCCGTAAAGGTCTTCAAATGCAACAACGTGATCGCCACTTTTTAGCAGAGAAAGCACCAAAGTAGTTTCCGCCGCCAGCCCAGAAGCAAAGGCTAACCCGTAATCCGCGTTCTCAAGTGCCGCCAATCTTTTCTCCAACGCGTGCCTTGTGGGATTACCTGTTCGGGAATACTCGTACCCTCCAGTAGGTTGGTCTAATTCGCATCTAGCGAACGTGGACGACAAGTGAATTGGCACAACTACGTCTCCGCATCCGCCTTCTTTCAGGTTCGGCTCTTCCCCTGAGTGGATGGCTTTTGTCGCGAATTTCATGGCTTTCACCTTTTCAGGAAGTAATTGACTATGTCAATCGTAGTTATTATGTCAATGATTTTACCTTTTTCCAAAACAATCATGGCATTCCTGTCTTTCATCAGTTTAAGAGGCGCGACTATTTTATCATCTCTTCCGATTGATGGCAAGGGCTCTTCCATGAAATCGCTGACTTTATGCGTCGCTGGATCTTTTCTGCCTGACAGATGTTTCATTAGTGTTATTTCCCTGATGCTTCCCACCTGAACCTTGTCTTTTACGACTGGTAGTTGAGAAACGCCGTATTTTTTCATCAGTTGAAGGGCGACGTTTAGGTCATCTTCTGGCTCAACAGATATTAGGCTCTTGATTTTTCTCGGTTTTGTGCTTAGCAAATCTGCCACGACGATTTCTTCATCTTTGCCCTCGAGAAAGCCATTTTCAATCATCCACTCATCTGAGTAAATCTTGTTAAGATAGTTTCTTCCTGTGTCGGGCAAGATAACGACAATTGTCTGATCCTTCTTGAGCTTCCTTGCCACTTTTAACGCTGCAAAAACTGCTGCGCCTGCAGACCCGCCAGCGAAGATTCCTTCCTTCTGTGCTAGTTCTCTTGCAGTCAAGAAAGCCTCTTTGTCGGTTACCGTTATGATTTCATCCATTATTTTTAGATTAAGCGTTGAAGGCAGGAAGTCTTCGCCTATGCCCTCTACTTTGTAAGGATGGACTTCTCCTTTTGTTCCGTAAAATTTGTGATGGTAAATAGATCCTTCCGGGTCAACGCCGACGATTCGAATGTTGGGGTTTTTTTCTTTCAGGTATTTTCCGATGCCGCTAATCGTCCCACCCGTGCCCATTGTTGCGACGAGCACATCTACTTTGCCTTCGGTTTGCTCCCAGATTTCCGGACCCGTTGTTCGGAAGTGTGCTTCAGGATTTGACGGATTAAAGTATTGGTTTGGCATGAAGGAATTGGGCGTTTCTTTCACGATCCTTTCAGCTACTCGCACATAGTTGGCAGGATGATCGGGTGGTACGGCTGTGGGTGTGATTATTACTTTGGCGCCAAACGCCTTCAATAAATCTATTTTTTCTTTGCTCATTTTGTCGGGGAGCGTGAAGACCATTTTGTAGCCTTTAGCTATGGCTGCCACTGCCAAGCCTATGCCGGTATTGCCAGATGTCGGTTCCACGATTGTGTATCCAGGCTTTATCAGACCTTGTTTTTCAGCTAGTTCAATCATTGATTTGCCTATACGGTCTTTGATGCTGCCTCCAAGGTTGAGGAATTCCAGTTTTGCTAGGATGGTGCATTCGACATTGGCGGTCAATTTGTCTAGTTTTAGCATGGGGGTATTGCCAATCAGCTCCAAGATGTTGTCAGTGAATCTGCTGTATCTGCATCCCTGCGAAGGTTTCCAGGTTTTGAGGCTGGGGTTGGTGGTTTTCGGTATGGCTTTGATTGTCATTTTTAGATTGCCTTCCGTTTTCTACTCGGCTCCGCCCTCTTGTATAACAGTGTTATACTTAAACGTTCTCCCCACCCAGACGTTAACGCCCCGGCTAATGACAATTTGGAAAAGAACTTCTAGGCATGATATTTTAGAATTCCTCTGGGATTCAAATATTCGCTACCAGTTTTGGAGAACATTAATTTAAATATAAGCGTGTTATATTAAGAGGCAAGAAGAGAAACTATGCCCACTAATTGCGAAGCCGTCGCCCGACATGTCCTGCCATTGTATAGGGCTTTTGTTGCCAAAGAACTAATTGAAAAACACGGTTACACTCAGGTTCAAGCAGCCAAGAAACTCGGTACAACCCAAGCCGCCATCAGCCAATACGTGACTTCAAAACGGGGACACAAAGGCATCCCAAACTACGACGCCGTAGCTCCCGACATTCAAGCCGCAGCTGTCGAAGCTGCGAAACGCATGGCTGAAGCCAAAATGAACCCCGACGAATTCAGCGGCTCCTTCTGCGATCTTTGCACATCATTACGTAAAGCTAAGAAAGTTCCATGAAGCAACGTCTACTTTTCGGCTGAACTAAGTTCTTTAATGAGCTCTTTCGCTCGGTCCATGCGAACTCTGCCTTCTTTAATCATTCTTTCTGTCACTGCGTCAATGAGCTTTTCAGGGGCACCAGCTGCCACGGCGATGTTTCTAGCGTGAAGCGACATATGACCGCGCTGGATTCCCTCGCTTGCTAAAGCACGAAGTGCTCCGAGGTTCTGAGCTAAACCCACAGCCGCAAGGACTTCCGCGAATTCGTTTGCTGTTTTTACGCCTAAGATTTTCAGGGCGATTTTGGCTATTGGATGAGTTTTCACGGCGCCGCCGATGAGGCCCACAGCCATTGGCAATTCAATTGTGCCTTTCAAATTGCCGTTAGCGTCTTTCTCCCACGTTGAAAGCGAAGTGTACTGCCCTTTCAATGCTGCGTAAGCGTGGGCGCCAGCCTCGATTGCTCTGTGGTCGTTGCCTGTGGCGAGGATTACGGCTATTATTCCGTTCATTGCGCCCTTATTGTGGGTAGCCGCGCGGTACGGGTCTGCGGCTGCGAAGGCGGAAGCGTTCACGATACCGTTCACCACTTCTTCTCCGCCTATGGATTCTTTGGGAACGGTGCACCAAGCTTTACCCAAACGCTTTGTCGCTAGATTCGAAATTATCCTGAGGTAAACATGACCACCTGTTATCTGCTCTATCAACGGTGCTACGGCTTCAGACATTGTATTCACTGCGTTGCCGCCCATGGCGTCGCGGCAATCCACGTGCAATTCGGTTATCAGCATTGGTCCGACTGTTGTTTGGATTATTTTGGCGTCTAGGTCTTTTGCGCCTCCGCCCACTGAAGCCAAGACTGGGTCCTGCGCATTCGCTTTTTTCAGGATATCTTGTTTAGCCGCTAACACGCGCATTTTAGCCGCTTCGGGCTCTTCCATGCCGACAGCCTGAATCTGCCCTATCATAACTGGGGGTGTGCTGCTTGTGGAGAATCCTCCGCCGTCGCGCACCATTTTAGCTGCGTA
>DATEAU010000050.1:0-2475 GCA_035288165.1 Bathyarchaeia archaeon | reverse complement strand
GTTTGAGGAGACAGCTAAGCAAAGAGGATTCTACAGCGCTAAACTGCTAGAGGAGGTAGCGAGGACGGGTTCTGTTCAAAAAATCGCAGGCGTTCCCGACGATGTCAAACGATTGTTCGTTACAGCATTGGACATTGACCCTGTCTGGCACATCAAGATGCAGGCTGCTTTTCAGAAGTTCACTGACAACGCGGTTTCAAAAACGGTAAACCTTCCCAACAACTCCAAAGTTGACGACGTACGCAACATTTACGAGCTAGCTTGGAAGCTCAAGTGCAAGGGCGTAACCGTCTTTAGGTACGGGAGTAAACCCGAACAGGTCCTCTACATCGGCGAGATTAAGACAAAGGAAGGCACCTTCATTTCAGCCCAGTCCGAGTATGCAGGCGGTTGCCCAACAATGAATTGTCCGTTTCCAGCTTAAGGTGACGAAGGCTACGGGTTCTGAGTTGAGTCAAAGGGGAGGTGAAAGTTGGTGAAAGATAGAGGCACAATATATCTCTACACGGGGGAGGGTGGTGGAAAAACCGCGAATGCCTTGGGACTTCTTCTCCTACAACAATAAAAGCAGAACCAGCACTCTCTGAAAGAAGAAAAAATTGGCACCACCGGGAAAATCGCTGTTTTTTCTTCCAACAGGGAGTTCGCTGACTTCCGCGTTAAGGCAGCAGATGCTTAAAGAAATCCGCGAAAATCAAACTGAAAAAAGTATGAATTCACGCTTGGGCGAAAGTAGCCCGGGAGAGATTCGAACTCTCGTCGGCGGGTCCAAAGCCCGCTATGCTTGACCACTACACCACCGGGCTTCAACATGGCAATATACTTGCGCTTTCAATTATGTTTTCTTCTTCGTCGTTAAGTTATCCGCGTTCTAATAAGCATTCTCACGCGCATCACGTCAATGAAGAAACAATCTATTCCAGTTTGCCAGCCAGAAAAATAAAGAAGAAAAGTAAACACTGTCATATCTGTGAGGATCGCACCTATGGATTACTGAGTTGTGTGCGAAATCTCGTTGTTTAAACCGTAAAGCTTATATATTAAAATTGTTCATTGGCTTAGTCTGCGCGCGAACCGAATGTTGCTGTTTTCTATTTCAACCCGAAAGCGACGACGTTATGAAGGTTCCACGTAACAAGTAAGAGTTGAAAGAATTGAGTAGTAAAGATTTGACCAGTAAAAAACCAGCAGGAACGCATCAGCGCTTAGTTGACAAGTGCCCAGAATGCGGCAGCCAAAACCTAGTTCACGATTACGACACGGGAGAAACTGTTTGCGGCGACTGCGGCCTAGTCGTATACGAACAGATGATGGATAAAGGCCCAGAATGGCGCGCTTTTACGCAGGAAGAGAAAGCGTCGAGAAGCCGCGTTGGAGTACCAACCTCCTACAGCGTTCACGACAAAGGCTTATCCACAGCCATCAGCCAAGTGGACCGGGATGCATTCGGAAGGAAACTTCCCTTATCCACCAGGCTACAAATGTGGCGCTTACGTAAATGGCAGATACGGTCACGTGTGCATTCTTCTATTGACAGGAACCTTGCTCAGGCGATGGCTGAACTTGACCGACTTTCAGACAAGGTTTACATCCCGCCGCCAATCAAAGAGAAAGCTGCAGTTGTTTACCGCAAGGCACTAGACAAAGGTTTGGTTCGTGGTAGGTCAATTGCTGCTATTGCTGCGGCTGCTTTGTATGCGGCTTGTCGCGGTAGCGGAACGCCGAGGACGTTGCGTGAGATTGCTGAGGCAAGTCTTGTTGACAAGAAGGATGTTGCCCGTTGTTACAGGCTTCTGTTGCGTGAGCTTGACGTTCACATGCCGATTGCTGATCCGTTGACGTATGTGTCGAAGATTGCTGAGAAAACCGGGATTTCTGGCAAGACCCAAGGTGCTGCAATACAGATTCTGCGCGATGCTAGGCGGAGAAGGGCTGCGGCGGGAAAAGATCCGATGGGTTTGGCTGCGGCTGCATTGTACATTGCTTGCTTGCAAAATAACGAGAAGAAAACGCAGAAGGACATTGCTGAAGCCGCTGGAGTCACTGAAGTCACAGTTAGAAACCGCTATAAGACTTTGAAGAAGCAGTTGAATTTAGAGCTGCCTGATTAAGCGCTTCCGTTTTCCTTTTCTTCTATTTTTTCAAGTTCCATGACGATTGTGCCTAGGTAACCGCAGTTTTCGCAGAGGTATTTCTTTGGTAATAGCCACATGTCTAGGCTGCTTGAGAGGTTGATTTTTGGGCTTGCACATCTTGGGCAGTAAATTCTTGTTGGTTTTCTGTGTTTCAGGGTCTTGAATACTTCACGGGCGTTTTTGAGCGGTTTCATGTTGGTTGGCCTTATTGGACTTCTATGTTTTCTTGTGGGTATCCGATTTTGACTAGGTATTCTTTGATTCTGTCGCGGTGGTCGCCTTGTAGCATGACTAGTCCGCTTTTGGCGGTTCCGCCGCAAGCACAATAAGCTTTTAGTTT
>DATEAU010000049.1:0-3550 GCA_035288165.1 Bathyarchaeia archaeon | reverse complement strand
AGCCAAGAAACCTCCACCACAAATAGTCGTGCAATCAATATCTAACGTGGTTTTCATCGAATCTGTCCTGATATCAAGGACGCTGAATATTCCTCCGCCGATACCGCTGCCGCAGATAACAGAGGGAAAACCACCAATGGCAAAACCTGCGGAAAGAGACTATAGCGCCTAGCCTTTTCGGCAGATAAACAGGGTTGTCTCTTGTTTAGATGTTTTTGTAACTGCACGAGTGAATCTTTAGGCGCCCAATTTAGATTGACCATTTAGTGCGAAGGCATGGAGTTGTGGAATACTCGAAAATTGACTGAAAAACGTTAGGAATCAACATATCTGGAATATGGATTCTGCTTTCACATTTCTTATAACTAAATTCGCGAAACTCTAGCGTGGTTCCAATGCGGGCTCCATCCAAAGTACTAAGAGGTAACGGCAAGTCACAAAACTTGCCATAGGAGACAGAAGGGAATGAATTTTTACGCTTGGCTTTCGCTTGCCGCAAGCATGACTTCCGCCGTTCTAGGGGGTATTGTTTATTCCCTCAACAGAAAGAGATTGTTGAGCAAAATCTTCTTGGTGACCTCTCTAGCGGGCGTCTATTGGACATTCACTGAATTCATGATGTGGCAGGCAAGCAACGCGGAAAGCGCTTTTTTCTGGAATAAGATGGGCTTCTTGTGGCCTTTTTTCGCGGTTTTGGTTGTTCATTTTTCCCTAGTTTACACGGAAAGCAATTGGCTTAAAAACAAGTTTACGTATGCAGTTCTCTATTTGCCAGCTGTTTTATTTGCCGTAACTGATTTGACGACCGAGCTGATAAATGGGGCTCCAGTTATGACGTACTGGGGTTATGAAGACACGTCGCCGGTTTCATTAGTTTACGGCTTAAGCACTATTTGGAGTGCAGCTTTGCCAGTTTTGGCGCTCATTTTGTGTTTCATATTTTACCATCGAGCGAGGGAAGATAGCAAGAAGCAGCAAAGCAAGTTTGTGACCATAGGCTTTGCCATCCCCATTTTCACATATTTGGTGACTAATATGGTATTTCCTTCATTTGCAATTGATATTCCAAATTTGGGGCATATTGCTATTCTATTTTTTGGCGGTTTTGTCGGGTATGCAATTTTGAAATACGAGTTATTTACATTTGACGCCGCCATCGCCGCAGAGAACATAATTTCCACGATGCCTGACTCGCTTATCCTTGCGGACATGAATGGAAAAATGCTAAAAGTGAACAAACGTTTGGTGAGTTTTTTGGGATATGAAGAGGATGAGCTAATTGGTAAATCAATTACCAAATTATACTTGGACAGCGAGCGCTTTATGAATGTTTTAAAGGAGTTAGCAGAAAAAAGAGTAATCAGGAATTATGAGTTAACGTGTAAGACAAAAGTTGGCGAGGAAAAAATTGTTATGTTTTCTGGTTCGGTGGTTCGAAGTAAAACAGGACGAGATATTGGAATCACGTGTGTTATTAATGATATCACGGAGCGCAAGAAAATTGAAGAAAGACTTGTTAAGGCAGAAAGGTTTGCTTCCATCGGTGAATTGGCTGGGCAGATTGGGCACGACCTTCGAAACCCCTTAACAGGCATTAAGAGTGGCGCTTACTTCCTCAGAAAAAAGGGCGGTGACCTTACAGAAACAGACAGGACTACGATTTTAGGAATGATAGATAGTGCAGTTGAAGATTCCAACAGGATTATAAACAGCCTTTTTGATTATTCACGCGATTTGCGTTTGGAAATGGACAATTGCACGCCAAAGTCACTCTTATTGTCCGCTCTGTCTATGGCTCAGGTTCCAGACCGCATAACCATATTGGATCACACTGCGGACGAACCTGAATTGTCCCTAGATGTATCCAAAATAGAAAGCGTTTTCATCAGCATCATACAAAACGCAGTAGACGCTATCGCGGAAAAAGGCACCTTAGAAGTGCGAAGCGCCCAAAAAGCCGCAAACGTAGAAATAGCCTTCATCGACTCAGGCGCAGGCATACCAGAGAGCGTGTTATCGAAGGTTTTCTCGCCTTTAACAACTACCAAGGCTAAAGGAATGGGGCTGGGTTTAGCAATTTGCAAGCGCATGGTAGACATACACGGTGGCATAATCGCGATCGAAAGCACAGTCGGCAAAGGAACTACGGTGACGATTACGTTGCCGACTAGGCCGAAAAATGAGTTCCTAGTTGAAAATGGCTTGATGACAACCGAGCAGCCATTGTTCACAAAAAGTTAGGATAAAACTCGGGAAATTTAGCGTTCAAAACCCCAGTAACTTTAGCTGAGGAAGAGATCGACCCCCAACTTACTTTATTGGAGGAGCAACTTTTATGGAGGAAAGTAAAGTATGTTTAATTAAGAAAGTGATTATGCGAGACTAAAAATTGACGTCAACTAACGATTATGCCATCCTTACGAGTGACCTAACTAAAACTTACAAGTCTAAAATCAGAAACCCTGAGCAGCGAACCTTATTCTTTAAGCGGAAAAACAGAATTGTTACTGCGGTTGACCATGTGAACTTGGAAATCCGAAGGGGCGAACTGTTTGGTTTGTTGGGGCGCAACGGCGCAGGCAAGACCACTTTGGTGAAGGTTCTGTGCACTTTGCTGCCACCAGACGAAGGAACGGCTTCGGTGAACGGGTTTGATGTGATAAAACAGCAGATGCAGGTGAAGCAATCAATAGGCACAATTTTCAGCGTGGGAGAACGAGGGTTTTTCTGGAGGCTCACGGGATATAGCAACTTGGAGTTCTATGCTGCCATCAACAACGTTCCAAGACGCGGCAGAAAAGAGCGAATTATGGAAGTTCTGGATCTCGTCGGCATGAAAGACAACGCCCTTGAAGTATTCCAGAAATATTCTGGCGGCATGAAACGGAAACTCGCATTGGCAAGGGCGCTGCTTCCTGATCCGCCTATTCTACTGTTGGATGAGCCCACGACCGGCTTGGACGTGGTTTCTTCACGAAGCATCAGGGAATTCATACGGAACGATTTAAGCAGGAAATCAGGCAAAACGGTTCTCTACACGACACATTATCTTGAGGAGGCTGCGCAGATATGCGACAGAGTAGCGATCATGCACAAGGGGCGGTTTATCGCATTGGACACTCCCGACGCGCTCAAGGCCATGACTAAGAAGGGCGAGGCTTTGGATGTTGTTGTAAAGAATATGTCGGATGCGCAGGTCAACATGTTAAGAGGCGTGGACGGCGTCGCCAGCTTAGCGGCTGAAATGCAGGATGCCGTGCTCGGTCAGACTCGTCTGCGGTTGCGCTTGGAGAAAGGAGACGCTCTGCCGGATATTTTCGACTTCTTTTTCAAGGAAAAAATCAAGATTGTCAACTTCAAACAGGAGGAGCCGACTTTGGAGGATGCATTCATCGAGTTGACTGGTGCGGGGATTTCGGAATGACGTTGCTGCAGGAACTTGATAAAATTTATTTCTTCATGAAGCGAGACATCATTTCCTTTTCAACTTACAAGACGAATATTCTGCTGAGCGTTTTAAGCGCATTTTTCGGCGCGCTATCTTATGCGT
>DATEAU010000048.1:0-5996 GCA_035288165.1 Bathyarchaeia archaeon | reverse complement strand
GTTTCCTGATCCTGCTGAGTACGCTAAAGTTAAGGGCGTTTACAGGATTGACTTAAAGACTTTGGTTGATGCAAAGAAGGATTTAATTATTCTTCATCCTCTTCCGCGTGTGGATGAGATTGCTGCTGAGGTGGATGGAACCTCTCAGGCGCGTTATTTCCAGCAGGTGTGGAATGGGATTGTGGTGAGGATGGCGTTGTTGGCGTTGGTTTTAGGTTCGGTGAAGTGACTTGGGTTTATGTGGAGTTGAATTTGTCGAATAGGATTAGTGTGCTTACCGCTCCGCATGATGGGCATTTGTTCAGGGTTCCGATCCAGCTTTTTTTGCAGTTTGAGCAGTATGTTATTTTGCGGTTGTAAGTGAAAAGCTCGACTGTTGGATTCTCGATGAGTTGTTTGGTGAGGATCATGAGGTCTTCCGGCTTGTATTCGGCTTGTTCCAGCTCAATTATGCTGAGGTTTGCTCCTGCGTTCCAGCCTTTGAGTTTTTGGTTGAAATCTAGTGATTGAGGCTGGATGCTAAGGACATTGCTTGGTTCGAGTTGTAGTCGTTTGCTGGTTGAGTAATATGGTTTGTCTCTGGTTCCTGAGAATTTTACTTTGGCAACGCCGTACCTTTCGATGTCGAGTTGTGCGAGCCTTTCCGATGCTTCTTGGCTTTGCATTAAGGTGGGGAATATTCGTTTTCCGTGTTTTCTGCCGATTGTCTGTTTGAACGCAAGCATGTTTTGGACTATTTCTTCTGCGAATTTGAAGCTTTCTTCTTTGACGTTGCTATGCGGGAAGCTTTCCACAGTCTCTTTTAACCCCGCTAAGTTGACTATGCCGGAGCAGTTTTCAAGCCTAAAGTATGCATCGCCTGTTTTGCTCTGGGTCAGGAATGGGTTGCAGTTTCTTGCATGTTGTTTGAGTGTTCTTTGCTTAATCTCTAAGGCGCGTGTAGCTAGTTCGTACCGTTCTTTCAGGATTTCGAAGAACTTGTTTGGCTCGTTTTCGCTTTCGTGGACGATCCGGGGGAGGTTGATTGTGACTGTTCCGATGCATCCTGTTCGTATGGTATCGGTTTCCCAATCTCCAGTTAGGTCTGTTTCAAGTTTACACCCTGTGCTGGAGAATGTGGCGTTTTTTTCTTCGTTTTGTACCATGTTAGCGAAGTATACGATTCCTTTTTCTGAGGCTAAGCTGTGAGCTTTTAGGAAAAGTGGTTTCGTGTTTTCGTTTGTTAGGGTTTCATTGGTGATTTTTAGGATTATTTTAGGGTTGAGTAGTGGTTTCGGGTTGCTTTCTTCGTTATATATGTCAATGGTGAGGGAAGCTAAAAGTTGGTTTTCTTCGGCGAAGTCTTCGTATCTTCCGGTTGTTTTTCCTTCGGGACCAATGGCTGGCTTATCTGCGAGCATTTTCGGAATAGCAATGTCCAGACCAAAAGTTGCGTTTGCGTGTTGGTTTACGTTAAGCAGGAATAATCGCAGAGATTCTTTGGCTTTTGCGGGTTCGGTTCCTTTTAAGAAGGGTGCGAGGAAAGTGTTGAAGTGGTCATAGGTTTGCATCTCGTTGATTTCTTCGTTGGAGCACAGGAGTGCATTGAAGATCGTGGCTAATGCTGCTTCGAACGTTTGAGGTGGCTTTGTAGAAAGTTGAAGCGGGTTAATTGTTTTGATGCCGTTTTGCAGGAAGAATCGGGCGTCATGCATTGCTTCGTTTGGTTTTAGAAGCCATGTGCCCAAGTTGTTTACGTGGAGTGCGCCTGAAGCATGAGCGTCGGCGATATCTCGGGGGAAAACGTTCAGCAATGTGTATTCGCTGAATATGTTTGTTCCGGCTTTGCAGAGTATATTGGTTGCGCCTTGTATGTTTTTGGAGTCTATTAATGCGGTTACTTCGTGGACTGGCATGCCAAGACGTGTGAGTTTGTGGCGATATTCTTCTTGTCCTTTTTCGATTAGAATGGCGTTTACGACTTCTCTAATGAGTGGTGCGGTGAGATACTTGGTTTTTGATTTTTGGAGGAGTTTTTCTGCTTCTTTGGCTGTTTTTTGGGCTTGGTCAGGTGGCATTTTGGCTTCTCGTATGAGGGAATTGGCGATTTTATTGGCATCGAACTCTTCCAGTGTGGAGTGTGAGGTACGTACGAGCATGCCGCGTGGTTTGAGGGCTTTTTTGTCCACCCTGTCGGCTATGTCGATGACCATTTTGCCGAGTTCAGAAAGGAAGTATTTTTTCGCTTCGGCGTCTGCTTCAACTAGGTTGGCTTTCAGGAGGAATTTTAGGTGATAAGCGAACCTTCCTGCGTCTCGACTTGGATTCATTTTAAGCTGGTTCATAAGCTCGGTGTAGGAAAGTGCGCCTTTGTCAAATAGCAAGTTTAGGATATGCAGCCTGATTGGTGACGAAACGGCTTTCAGAACTTTCACGCCGCGGGCGCGATGCGGAAGCGACATCTCTCTTATCCTCACTGAGCGTCTGTAGCTATTGTTAGAAGCGGAGTTTAAACCTTAGCTAACAGCGGATTTTCACGATTGTTGTCGATTTCTGTGATAAAAGGATTTGCCGAGGGTTTTTATTTAACTAACCAATTTTTGGAAACTGCCATTTTGTCTCATACTCTTTCTAAATAATGTTGACTTACTCTAGTGCTCGGAGACTGTACCCGCCCTTATTTAAAGCGGGATTACTGATTGATAACCAGACAGGCTGAGGGATCATAAGGCGTGCCATTTCGCTGCTGATTCTGTAAACTTGAAGTTTCCAAAAAGGGGAACATTCTGTTGGTTTGCTTAAAAGCATAAATATGTTGATGAGTCACAATCATAAAATCGTGATTTGAACATGGAGTTCAGTTTCAACTCGGAAAACGGAGTAATCAGGGACGAGGCAACGGGCGAAAGGTGCCTTATCTTTCCGAAAGCCCGATTGGAGCAGATTTTTTCGCGGCTCACGGAGCTTTTCCAGTCAGGAGCACAAGTAATAATTCTGGAAGCTTTCAAAGCAGCAGGCAAATGGTACGTCAATGAGTTACCGGAAAAACTAAAAGCAGACAAAGCGAAAGTCGTGAAAAGCGCTGTTCAAAGGTTCACCGAAGCAGGGGGGGAAAAGTTGAAATCGTCGAATTCAAAAATGAAAAGGCTACGTTGAAGTTCAGAATATGGAACAACTTCTTCGCTGAAATGCGCAATGATGAAACTACTTACTGCAACGTGGTAGAAGCATACGTGAGCGGCGTGTACGAACAGCTTCTGCTCAAGTCTCCGAAAATAATAAAAGCAGCATGCATCGATAAAGGTGACGCTTACTGCGAATGGCAAATGACCCCGTCAGCTATCGGAGTAAAATAAATTGACTGACAAAAACTTCTCCAGACACCTTTTTACGCTATTGAAGTTGGCGGAGATGGGTGCTTACAAGCGAACCGCCAAAATCTCAACCGAGTATTTAGCTGAGAAGCTTGAGATTTCCCAGCAGTCCGCATCACGATACCTAATCGAACTCGAACGTAAAGGATGGATTAAAAAAAACGCCACCCCCGAAGGCAGCCTCATCAAAATAGATGAAGCAGGCGCCAAAGAACTCAAAAAATTACTTGCGAACCTGCGGTTTGTAGTCGAAGCAGCGTATCCACCTTCGGTGACGCTTGAAGGCACAGTCTTCACAGGGCTGGGCGAAGGCGCCTACTACACTCAAAAAGAGCATTACAGAAAGCAGTTTGTTGAAAAACTGGGGTTCGAACCTTACCCGGGAACGCTAAACCTCAAACTCACCACGGACTACGACTTAAAAACTCGTTTGGAGCTTGAAGCTTACCCAGCGGTCGAGGTTGAAGGCTTCAAGAACGAAAACCGAACATTCGGCACCGTAAAATGCTACCCTGCTGTAATAGGCAACAAGTTTAAAGGCGCGTTGATTTCGGCTCTTCGTGGCCACTATGATAGCTCGGTCTTGGAGATAATCGCGCCAGTTAACCTTAGAAGACAGCTTAACTTGAAAGATGGTAACAAAGTCAAAGTAGAAATCCTAACGCTTCTCTAACGAGTACCGAGAGAGTAACTTACTGCATACTTTGCCGCCGGTTTTCGCCTCATACTCAAAGCGTAGCCAATCAATAATCCTGTGCCTAATCCGCCTAAATGGGCAAGAATATTCACTCCCGGCGCCACGCTTAAAAACAGTAGAAAGAAAGCGTAAATCAAAGCCCCAAGGATGGACTGTCCTACTGTGCGCCTAGCGTAAAGGGTTGCTGCCCCAAACATGGCGAAGATGGCTCCTGAAGCTCCCACTGACGGAACATTAAGAGGCAAGAACACGAGCGAAAGCATGTTCCCAGTCAATCCGCCCACGAAATAGACTAGCAAGTACTCAGGCAGCGAAAACAGTTCCTCACCTCTCAAACCGAATATCAGGAGAAAAATCATGTTGCCCGCTAGGTGAACGACGCTAGCATGGACAAATATAGATGTTAACAGTTGATAGTATTGGCCAGCGAAGACATCAACGCCCCTCTGACCGTACAGCAAAATCATGGAATAATCCGTTTCAATAAAATTACCACCGACCAACGAAGTATATACATAAAACGCGATGATTAACGTGATCAGGATGAATGTAGGCTTATATCTTTGGCTATTGTGCATGGTTATTCATCTGGCGAATTTTTCAACGATCTTCTGCCTAATTTTCGACGAACTGTCAAGGTCATCCTCTTCAAACTTTCCAACTCGTACCGTCTTCACGTTTAAACCGTGCTTATTAACGTATTCGCAAACCTGACGATCCATCTCCACTTGGTCATACCCCAAAGCAATCACGTCAGGCTTGATTCTCTCTATAACGTCGCCGATGTCAAAATTCTCCAAGCCGAGGACCGCTTCGTCAACAACCTTCAAAGACTCCACCAAAGCACGCCTCTGGTTCTCAGGCATGACGGGTTTCCTGCCCTTGGTTTCCTGGACAGTGCTGTCCCTGGCGATTATTACGAGGAGCTCGGCGTTTTTGCCTCCTGCTTTCTTGGCTTCCTCCAAGAACTTCACGTGCCCAAGATGAAGCAAATCGAATACGCCTGAGGCTAGCACTATTTTTCGTTTTCTCGTTTTGCGGGCCACTGGAACTTCACCAAACCTAACAGTCTCAAAGCGTCTAGCAGTCCCTCGCAGTAAGCGACTGAAGTTAAACTTGTCTCAAACCTTTTCTGAGCCTTATAATACTTTGCATCCGCCAAATAAGCCCGAACATACTCCACCGTCTTGTCAACATCTGCTTCGCCGACAGTCACGGAACTTTTGGTATGTGTCATCTCGCTCAGAACTTTTTCGGCAGAATCAATATACATAGATACGAGCGCCTCCAAACTCATAGGTTCACACCCCGCAATTTCATGGGCGCACCCGCAAACGCAATCAATGCTTCAGCCTCCATGAAGTGAAGCTCTCCTAGAAAAATCAAGCTCTGCGGGGGTCCACCAAAATCATAGTTTAACAGTTTTTCCGCTTCGTCAGCCTTTAACGTTGGGTTAGCGCTTCCAACCCTCGCCACGCCAACCGTGACCGTGCTCGGCGTGACTATTTTTTCATTCCGTTTTTGTTCAATCTCCAAAAGCCCTATTAAGCCTTCCTTCACGCTGAGGAACCGTCCTTCATCAACCTTCAGGTCCAGCAAGCACAGCGTGTGGAGCCCAAGTTTCTTGTTCTGGGCGATGACATTATATGGAGTTTCCGAAGCGTTTTCAGGAAACGGCACCGTCACGGTTTTTCCAAACTTGTAATTGTGCAAGCCTGAAAACCCGATGATTGCGCTTATTATGGATGCGCCGTGGACCACGCGTGTTTTTACGCCGCGTTTCTCAGCCTCCAAACGCAAAGTGATGTGTGTGGTAGCCACGAACGGGTCGCCTGGAACCAGAAAGACAGTTTTGCCCTTCAAGGCAGCGTTTAAGATGGCTTTTCCATTTTCCTCTTCAAGATTCCGTCTTGAAACGGAGTTGACTTTTTTTCCTGAAAGCTTTT
>DATEAU010000047.1:0-9475 GCA_035288165.1 Bathyarchaeia archaeon | reverse complement strand
AAGCACTAAGCCCCGTAGTCGCTTCAATCATACTCATCGCCGTTACCGTTGCAGTCAGCATAGCCGTAGCAGCATGGATGGGAGCATTGACAATCGGATTCATGGGAACAGAAGAAGTCAAAATCACAGGCGTAACCTTCTTCACAGCAAATAGCACAGCAACTCTTGCGGTACAAAACATAGGTACCGCTCCAGTAACCATTGCGGAAGCTCACATAAATGGTGGTTCAGACGTTTTGGCAACTGATGTCACAATACAAGCAAACGAAGCAACATCGATAAATATTCCAGTTTCTGGCCTTACCAACGGATACAACTACAACTTCCAGCTAAGATCTTCAAAAGGCAACGCGTTCCCATACACTGCTAGCGCTCCATCGTCATAAACTCCCTTGTTTCAACGTAAGCTCGGGGTAGGGTGAAAAAGCACTCTCAACTTCCCTTTCTCTTGTTTCCTCTTTGGAGGTGCGCAAACAAAAATGGTAGTACAAATAAAAGAATACGGATCAGCCGAAGAAATCGCAGAAACCCTAGACAAAGAAATAGGCGACACCAAAAGCACGTTAGGCGAGTACCTGCGCCGACTAGACGAAATCCGCAACTTAGCTGAAAAATCAAAGAAAATCCGCGAAGTCGTCATGAAACTCGCAGGTAAAAAAGCCGCAACGGAAAACCTTGGTGAAATAGCTGTAGGCAGCCTAAACATCGTGTTAGACGCCAACCCATTCCACGAACTCACAGCCATAGAATCAGTCGTGCGGAGCCACCAAGAACGATTACTCGTTCTCCAGAAAGCTCGCGAAGCATTAAAATGGCTAGATCAACTCGGCGACACCGAGGGACTGAAGTACCTAGTGGTGGAAAGCGAAGGAGTCCCAGAACGCATCCTATTCAAGATCCAATAGACCTGTCTCAGCCGCCGCTAAAAACCCGCACAGGGGCATTATGAATGGACAATGACATGTACGCTTTAGCCTTAAAGAATACTCTGAACGAAATCAAAAACGTCTGCCCAGACGTATCTCACAGTTTTATTTTTAAAGAAAACCAAGAAATATTGACTAAAGACGAGAACACGGACGAAAGAACCATAAAAAAAACGGCAATCGCCTTCAGCGCCATAACTGAGATGGCAGAAATAGGCGAAGCAGAATCAGTAACCTTCCAAGGAACAAACGGCAGAGTAAACATTACTCACTTTAACGATTTCTACTTAACAACCGTCGCTTCGAATGAAGCCGACGAAAAAGCATTAACCAGCCTAACTAGAGTTCTTGTCCCAACCATGCTCAAAATAACACCGAAAATCTTTCCCTCCCAAGATCACTTCAAAGAAAACAAGCTGAAGCAACAGCCAGAAACACCCGACAATCCTGAACCCTACCTGCCAGATCCAATAGTCAGCCAATTCAAAGTCGAAAACTTTGGACTTGGCGGGGTATTAGGTTCCACCATCGCCATACGAATTGATAGGGCATTAATAGCCCAGTGGAATGAACTGTACGGAGACAACAAAATCGAAGAAGCAATAATCGAAGAAACAGCGACAGGAAAGAGTTTGCGCTGCAAATTCAAACTAATCAAGGAATCGAAATACGAGGCCAAAGGAATAATCCAAATGTCCGAAGGCGCACAGCGCGCGTTAAAAATACAGAAAGGCGCGGAGGTCCTCGTAAAACCTGTAATAAAAAATCAAAATGACAATGACATTTCCTCGGACGATTCAGAACCAGAAGCCGAGGAATCCACGTCAAACACCGAAGAAGTAGAGGTATATAGAGCTCCTGAATCGTACCTTCCGGACCCACTAGTTAGCCAGTTCATGGTTGAAAACTTGAAAGGGTTTGGTTTCCTAGGTAGCCCTGACACCGTGCGCATAGACCCCGCAGTAATCCAACAGTGGAATGAACTTTATGAAGACAAGAAAATCGAAGAATTGATCATAGAGGACACTGTCACGGGAACAACACTACGTTGCAAGTTCAAGCCAATCAAAGATTCAAAGTTCGAAGATAAAGGAATAATCCAAATTCCCGAAAAAGTGCAGCTTACGTTGCAAACCAGAAAAGGTGCACTAGTCGTGATTAAACCAGTAATCGAATAATAAGGTGATGACCATCGTCAAGAGGAAGAGAGCCATAAGCGAAACTTCGACAACAATAATATTAGACGTCAGCGGCGCAACTGAGGCTGAAGAAGCCCGAAACGCCATAGATTTGCTTGCAACTCTCCAGGAAATCCGCAAATCTGACAAGGTCATTGCATTCATCCTAAGAAGCGCTACAAGAGCAACCGTGTACCTTAGAGACGACGAAGAAATATCGAAATACGCCATTTTATCCACTCAATTGTTTGACTCCTCAGAACAACTCTTAGAATTATTCGACTTAGGAGACACCGAAAACATACTCATAGAAGGAAAAAACATAAAAGCTCTCTGCATAAATCTGGGCGAGAAAACGCTCAGCATATTCATGGAGAGAAATGCAGACCATACTGAAATTTTAAACAGAATCCTGCCTCCAACAGAATAAGCACCTCAAACGTTGCGTTTTCTAAGCGTTGCATATTACGTCTAAGTTTGTTCCGTCTTTAGATTTCGATGAAAACTTCTGCAAAATAGGGAGTTGGCATCTCTTTCCAACAAAAAAGGAGAAAAGCTCTTTGTTTTGCATGTCCCAAAAATGAATGAAGCAAACCTCACGAAAACGCATTCCAAGAATTTTCGCGTTCGTTTCCGCCTATTCGAGAACGGGAGAATAGAAGTTAGAATAATGAATCACATAAGAAAAAGGGATTTTATTATTGGAGTTCTATTTCAGTGCGAGTATGCCTTTCTTCGCGTTTTCTGCGACATTTGCGCCGAGAATCGGCTGAAGTCCGAACGCGCACCATTTTGCCAACTCGTCGAGGTCAGTTTTCTTGAGCATAGCTGGTTCTTTCTTGAGGCGGCTTTTGCATTGGCGGTTGAGGAACGCACGTGCGGCTGGTCCAAGGTCCATCGCAAGAACGGCTACACAATCCTGTTCGATGGTCATTGTTCCACTATTTCCTCCGTCTCTGCAACTTCCATGCTGAGGGCTTCGGTCACTCTAAATGCGTTGATCATTCTCTTGAATGCGTCCACAAGTTCGTCGATTTCGTCTCCTGTTTTTATGTCAATGTTCTGTTTAAGGTAGTATCTCTGCTTAAGGTCTCCAAGGCTTACTTTGTGCGCTATATCCGCTAATTTCTTAAGCGGACGTGTAATGCGGTTTCCCATCGCAACTGCCAGACCAACCGAGATCACACTTATTGCTGTAATGAATCCAATAGCTAACAACGTGCTAAAGTTGGCGTAATTTTGAGATGCGACAGTTGCGACTGCAACGTTCCCCATCGTGGCGGTCCTGATGTCTGCAAGTTTGACGTCAGCTTGGGAGACGGCGGTCATCATTATGGTGAGTTGTTCCCATATCGCCACGTACTTGACGGTATCGTTTTCATTGCTGTTGTACACTGTGGCTATTTGTGCGATGGCGGGGTTGATTGTGTTCCTGTCCATGTCTACGACCTCGTTGAACTTAGCCAGCAGTGCGGAGTCGTTGGCTAACGCGGTCTGCAGGTAGGTTTCTGCTGGTGCAATTGTTTCTGCGCTGGCGACAATTATTCGTTCACCTTCTTGTGTGTTGTCTGTAGCGTACATCAGGGTGCCGAATTGCTTCTGGTCTAATCCTTGTGCATATGCGTATGCGTTGTCGTTGATTTCGACTTGCTGCTTCACTGCAGTCTGTAGTTCTGCCATTTTCACAGTGTTGTAGGTGAGAGTTGCGCCTGCCGCGATGAAGAGTCCTACTATCAGAAAGTATGATAAAAGTAATTTGCGTCGTATTTTCATTTGTCGGTTCACCTCGCAATATTATATTGCGCTGCCCTGTCCTATTATAGTGTATTACGACACAATATATACTCCTAATAAGTATTGTTGACTACTCGTACTACACAAATACACAAAAACAACCCCAAAAAAGTACAAAACACTATTCAACGTTTTTTAAATGAAAACTCGCACGATCTTTTAGTTATCCCAAAACAAGGGCAATCTAATTGGACACGGTTAAGTTATGTTTTGAGCCAAGATTCTCTTAAAGGCTCGGTTAATTTTCACTCTGCTGTTCGCGTCGTCAATCTCTGCAAAACCGTACTTGCCAAAAAACGCTGCTATCTCCCTCATTTCTTCCGAAGTCAAGTCCATCTGCTGCCGCAGTTCCTCTATTCCATGCCATTTGCCATCGCCAAGAACATCTAGGATCATCGTAATCTTGGAGGTCACCCAACTCTTACTCCAAACAAATTTAACAGAAGGTTAACCTTAAAAGGCTTGTGAGTTTATTCTTTAGAGGTTTCTTATAGACAACTTACCCAAATGGTATATAATAATAACAGTTAGCAATCGCTTCGATTCCGTAACGGCATCCCGAAAAGACGCGAACCCTTCCAAGCGATGAGTTTCTGTCTTAAACGTTAGCGTAAACCTTTAACTTCGGGAAGCCAAATGATGAATGGATTTGGAAAGATGCACAAAAGGCTGTTAATTCCGGGACCAACAGAAGTAAGCCCAGACATACTCAATGAGCAAGCACGCCACATCATAAGTCACCGAGGCAGAGAATTCACCGCACTATATACCGGAATCATCGACAAACTCAGCAAATTCCTCCAACTACCCAACGATTACAAAGCGACCGTCACAACATCATCAGGAACACTCTGGTTCGACATCGTCAGCAGAAGCATCGTAAAAGAAAAAGCCCTCATCTGCGTAAACGGAGCTTTTTCTCTACGATTCGCCGAAACCGTCCGAGCTTGCGGCAAACAAGCCGATTTCCTCGAAGTAGACTGGGGCAAAGCCGTAAAACCAAACATGATTGCGGAAAAACTCGACTCAGGCAACTACGACACGCTCGCCATATGCCAAAACGAATCCAGCACAGGCATTCGGAACCCCGTTTACGAGGTGGGAAAGATGATCCGACGCGATTACCCAGATGTGATGCTTGCGGTGGATAGCGTTTCAGGAATGGCAGGCGACAAGATCCTGCCCTCAGAAATCGGCTGCGACGTCATTTTCGCTTCGACTCAGAAATGCTTTGCTTTGCCTCCGGGATTAGCTTTGGGCGCCGTCAGTGAAAGAGCCTTAAGACGCGCCAGAGAAGTGCCGAATAGGGGCACCTACACGGACCTAGTTGAGAACTTTAATTATTACGAGAAAAACCACCAGACCCCGTTCACCCCATGCATTCCGCTTCTGTTCGCCATGGACAAACGCTTGGACATGATGATCGCAGAGACTTATGAAGCCATCTATCAACGGCATAAAGCCATGGCAGAATACACGCAGAAATGGGCAAAGAAAAATTTTGCCATGTTCCCCGAGCCCGGGTACGAGTCCATCACGGTTTCCTGCATTCAAAACACCCTCGGAAAGAGCGTACGCGAAATGAACGAGAAACTGGCGGCGAAGGGTTATATGATTTCGAACGGTTACGGAAAACTGGCTGAGAAAACCTTCCGCATTGGCCACATGGGCGAATGGACGCTAGCGGGCATACAAGAAGTTTTGGCGGCAATCGACGAAATCTGGGAGTTGTGACGCTGAAAATCCTGATCTGCGACAAAATCGCCGACGAAGGCATAAGGATTATGGAGGAAAGAGGCTACGAAGTCACCAAATGTTGGACCCTGCCAAAAACCGAGCTACGCAATATTGTGGGAGATTACGACGTGCTTATCGTGCGGTCAGCCACCAAAGTCACCGCGGACCTCCTTGCCAATGCGAAAAACCTCAAGGTAATCGGGCGAGCAGGCGAAGGCTTAGACAACATCGACTTGAAAAAAGCCAGCGAAATGGGCATCGAAGTGGTAAACACTCCGCATGTTGCTGCGGTTAGCGTTGCCGAATTGACGATTGGGCACATGTTGGCGTTGGCACGAGGCATCGTTGAAGGAACCGTGAGCCTCCGCGAAGGACGATGGGTAAAAGAAGAGCTCATGGGCGTCGAGGTTAACGGGAAAACGCTCGGCGTAATAGGCTGCGGAGCCATCGGAAAAACAGTTGAACGACTCGCCATAGCTTTGGGCATGAAGGTCGTTGGAGTGGACATGTGCGTTTACGGCAGATTCGTAACGCTGGAGGAGATGCTGCCGGAAGCAGACTTCATCACCATTCACGTTCCACTTACGCCGCATACCAGACACATACTATCCACGAAAGAGTTTAACATGATGAAGGATGGCGTAATGCTGATTGACTGCTCCCGCGGAGGAGTAGTCGACCAAGAAGCACTGTACATCGCGCTTTTGTCGGGGAAGGTGAAAGCCGCCGCCCTCGACGTATTCGAAGAAGAACCACCGAAAAACAGCAAGTTACTAAAACTCAAAAACGTGATTGCCACACCTCACATTGGCGCGCAGACTCAGGAAGCACAGTTGAGGTCAAGCATCCTCATAGCCAAAAAAGTAATCGAAGCACTTGAAAAAGCCCCGAGCTGAACCAGCCCATGGTGGACATCAGACCGTTTAAAGGAATACGCTACACTGAACGCGCTGGCGACCCTAAGAACTTGATAACTCAGCCTTACGACAAAATCGACACCGCCATGCAGAAAGAATACTACGAGAAATCACCTTACAACTACTGCCGCCTAATTCTGCCAATGGAGAAGAACAAATATGAAGTGGCGAGAAACAGAATCCAGGACTGGCTCCGCGAAGGCGTCTTGGCGAAGGATGAAGAACCTGCGGTTTTCGTTTGCCGACAAGAATTCAAGTTAGACGGCGAGTCATGTATCCGCACGGGCGTGATAGCAGCATTGCGACTGTATTCTTATCATGAGAACGTTGTTTTTCCGCATGAGATAACGTACAGCGCGCCGAAAGCCGACCGCTTAAACATGTTACGCACCGTTCAAAAGGACCTTGAACCCGTTTTCCTCATATATTCGGACCCTGAAAACGTGACCGTTAACCTATTTGCTGAAGCCTCGAAGGCTAAGCCAATAATTGAAGTTATAGACGCCTTCAACGTTAAGCACACGGTCTGGAAAGTAACCGACCTGGAAAAAATCAGGATGCTGAAGAAAGCGCTGGAACCGAAGATTCTCGTGATTACTGATGGGCATCACAGGTACGAAAGCGCCATAGCCTACAGGGACGAAAGACGACGCCAAGAAGATTGGACCGTTGGTTCCGCGTTCAATTTCCATATGAGCCTTCTGGTTCCCGTTCAAGATGAAGGGCTTGTAGTTTTGCCCACTCATCGCCTGCTGAAACACCACACGCTAACGAAAGAAGCCTTGGACTCGTTGAAGCGGTTTTTCGATGTTCTGGAGATTGGCACGTCAGTGAAGGGCGTGGATGCCTTCTTGGCGGGTCACAGAAACGAACATGCTTTCGCTATCTACGGAGGCTCAAAAGCGTATGGTTTACTATTGAAGCATGAACAGAGCGTTTACGAATTCGTCAGCGCTCGTGCCTCAAAGGAGACAAAACTTTTCGACGTTATAATCCTGCATGACGTTATCTTCAAGGCAATCTTGAAAACTGGTGAGTTGCGGATGGATGAGGACATTCTCTATGAACGGTGGACGAAAAGCGCGGTGGAAAAAGTTGACAGTGGCGAAGCCAAATTGGCTTTTCTCGTTAATCCCCTGAGTGCAGAGGCAGTTTGGCGCATTGCACAGGAACATGAACGGATGCCTGAGAAGACCACGGATTTCTATCCTAAACCAGCATCGGGCTTGATGATGATGGACGTTGCGTCCGGAGAAAAACTTTCGTAACACTCTTTCTTGTCTAAATGTTGAAGCCTAATCGGTTTTCTTCGTTTTTTTGTGAAAATATCTCCGCAAAAATTCCGTTCTTAACTATGATAGGATCTGGATAGAAAATGTTTTAAGCACAAAAATAGAAACGAGGAGTTTAAGTTAATTTGAGGTCTGGAAATGGGCGAAGACGAAATTAAGACCGAAGAGAACAAAGAAGTCTCATTTAACGTTAAAGGAACTGCAGCGAGGAAATATGCGGCTGAACTTCTCGGTACATTCGTCTTAGTCTTTATGGGTGCCGGCAGCGCCGTAATTGGCGGTCTCTTAGGAGTTCCCACAATCATTGGGCTTCTTGCGATATCCTTCGCTTTTGGTCTCTCCGTTCTTATAATGATTTACACCATAGGCGGAATTTCAGGATGCCACATAAACCCAGCAGTCACAATATCCATGCTTGTTGCCGGGAAAATCAGGGCGAAGGATGCTGCCGCGTACGTTGCAGTTCAGTGTGTAGGCGCATTGCTCGGTGCAGGGGCACTTTTCAGCATTGCCTCTGGGAACGCAAATTACTCTTTGTCACTTGTTGGTTTGGGTCAAAATGGGTATGACATGGCTTCTCCAGCCGGGTTTTCGTTGGGATCCAGCTTTGTAGCAGAGGTTTTGCTAACGTTCATTTTCTTGTTGGTCATTCACGGGTCAACTAGCGAGAAGGCGCCTAAGGGCTTCGCGGGCTTATCGATTGGGTTGAGTCTGGTCCTGATTCACATCGTTGGAATACCAATTACGGGCACTTCGGTAAATCCCGCGAGAAGTCTTGGTCCAGCCGTCATAGTTGGAGGCACTGCTTTGACTCAGCTTTGGATGTTTTGGGTAGCTCCAATAATGGGCGGGATCATGGCAGCGCTGGTTTGGCAGTTCATCGAGAAGTGATATTGAGAGAACTCGATATTCGGATGAAAAGTTGTTTCCTTAAATTGTGGAAGGTTTTATTTTACGAATTTTAAGGGGTGCCTCTTGAACCTCTTCTTACAGACCAGACTGCAGAAGTGAATTGTTTCGCCTTCATAAGTGATTTTGAACTTTGCCGTGTTTTCGTCCAGAACCATGCCGCAGACTGGGTCCCTATACATTACTTTTGTCTTTACCTCGCTGGAAGAGTCTGTTTTCTGCCTATTTATGGTTAGTGGTTTTTAGAATGAGTTACAAAAAGGGAAAAGAAAAAAGAGTTTTAGTAGAAGCTTTGTATCGGCGAATCCTGGTTGCATTTCACCGAGGAGTAAACTTCTTCTATAGTTGTTTTGGTTAGGGCTTTGATGTTGTTAAAGTCTGACATTTCACCGTAGCTAACTAGCGTTATGGCTGTTCCTTCTCCACCCATCCTTGCGGTTCTGCCGATGCGGTGGAAGTATACTGGTGGATCCATAGGTACATCGTAGTTAATTATGTGCGTTATGCCTTGTATATCTAATCCTCTGGCTGCAACGTCAGTAGCGATTAGCAGGCTTAGCCTGCCGCTTCGGAAGTCGTTGATGGCGCGGTCTCTTTGCGGTTGCGTAAAGCCTGCGTGTAGTGCTTGCGCTCTGTATCCTTTTCTGCAAAGTTGGTCTGTTAGTCTGCTGGTGTCTCTGCGTGTTCTGCAGAAGATTATGGCTTTGTCCACGTGTTCTTCT
>DATEAU010000046.1:0-5686 GCA_035288165.1 Bathyarchaeia archaeon | reverse complement strand
TAGCATACGTAATTCTTCCAGTTGGACTTTCAAGAATGATTATGCCTACAGGAACGAGCCTCAAAATTGAATATATGCCAGTTCCAGCAAATTCACCATTAAGCTTGTTGGGCACGGTCTCACCAAGAAAAGAAGCGTTCTCCAAAAATATATTTTTTTCTTTTTTAGAGCTAACATTTAAGGTGAATTGTAAATAGAACATTTGTCACTCTCATTGCGCGCACCAACGAACAACAATTCCGCCAGAAAACCCACAATTAAAAACCCACACCGTTATCCGCCTTTTGTTTCAGCCTCAGGCGCAGGAAAGCTTCCTAGCCAGCTCTATGTTGCCGCTTTAAATAAGGGGGTATAGACAAAAATCGCACAACAGTGCACGTCTGAAAATAGCGGTTTAGAAGATGTATTGTAGGTTTTTGTCTTGTTTTTCCCCGATTTCCTTCAGCGACTCGTACTGGGCTTCGACAAGGATTTTCAACGCGTCGATGTTCTTCTTTATGCCTTCTATCTCCAAATGCTTCTCCAGAATTCCAGACTTGGCAAGCTGCTGGTCGATGTTGTCGACTTCAATTTCTAAAACTTTAACTTTAAACGCGAAAATCTGAAGAGTATACAGCAAGCTTAGCTGGGCTGAGAGCTGCTCTAGACGGTCCAGCTCGAACGCTTTGCCAAACAAGGCTTTGACTTTCTGGGCCTCAGAAGCATCTTTTGATAGGAGGGTCTGCTCGTAGATTGGGGTCTGCTTGGCTGCTGTTTCCTTGTTTTCTTCGAGCGTTTTCTGAATTCTCTTCGTGGTTCTGTCAAGCATCTCTAAGACTTCGTCCAACTCTTGTCCCTCTTCTCTAAGCCCTGCACATGTTGAAATTAGGGTTACTTGTGATTGTCAATATCGAACTTTAAGCTTTTCCCTTGACCACGCAAAAAAGTCTACTTCGATGACAAGGAAACTTTTTTCCCAATTTCATAAATGCTTGAGTGCATGCAAAAAACTTAAACGTGCCCATCGGTGAAGTTACTGGCTGGTGCGGGGGTACCCAAGCCAGGTCTAAATAGGCGGCCAGATTCTCGAAGCCTAAGACAAGGGGGAGGACTTAAGATCCTCTGGCGAAGGCCTTCGTGGGTTCAAGTCCCACCCCCCGCACCACTATAAGCAAATTGACGGGGGGCGCATGGCGATGTTGACTTGGTTTCTTGCGTGTTCGAGCTTCCTTTTCTTGAAAATTTTTGTGCCTTCAAACTCTGACATATTCGAATTCTTCCTCTAAGGCTTCAGATTTCTTTTTCTGTCCGTGCTACTTTAGAGATGAATCTTGCTCGCCTTAGAAGAGCGCTCCAAGCTAAATATATAGGAGTATGTTTTGGATGTTTCGCGCCCTAGCTGTTGCATGACGTAGTTTTCAGAGCAGTATTGGTTGTAAGAGATGACGACTTCCTTGAAGGCGTGATTTCGCTTCTTTTTTGCACAATCGCTTAAAAAGTGTGAGATATGCTTTGAGCTTACGAGCTTTCGTTAGTCACGAACTTGGAATAGGTGACCGTGAAGCCTGAACCCTCAGCGTTCAAAGCTGAAACATCGACAAGCTGCACATCTTGACTATCATACATGACTAGTTGATAGCCGGGAAAACTGCTTATCGCTCCAGTAGTGTTAGCGATGGTGGCGAAACCGCTTGAGAACGTGACGCTGCCGAAATCCGCCAAAGTCGTGACCTCCCCGCTTATCGATGGCGCCTCAACAACCCATTCAGCAGACAACCGCGAAGACCTATACATGAAATTCCTCGAGAAACTCGTCCCCCTTGTAATCTCGCGGATCTCAACGTTCCAAATGTTCTTGTTTGGGTCAACGAGTTTCACTGAAGCCGTAATTTCGTCGCCAGGCAGAACTGTAAAATTCTGAATCCGTACGGCGCGGTTCGGCAGCAACTCGTACCACGCATAGTAAGAGACAATGCCTTTTACGCTTTGCTGCGCCGTACCCGTCTGAATCAACGACCCCTCTCCGTATCCTCCCACGCCCACCCAAACCGATGAATACGCATCGTACGCGGTTGGATCAACAGAGGGAACGATCCAAGAGCCTGTGACAATCGTCACTTCCGACTCTCGCAGAAGAAGGTTGGACATCACCACGTATCCTGACCACTGCGGAGACTTCAACGAAACCGGAGTTGAATCTGATGGTTGCGAGCTGGAACTTTGGGTTGTAGAGAAGTTAAACGAATAGAACATGATGACGGAGCCTAAAATGATGAGAATTGCAGAGGTTACAGCGTAAAGCCTGATGGTGTTGATTTTGGAAGAAACAATCTCACCTTTGCAATGGAAAAGGCTGGAACATAAAAAACCTTTCGCTTTTTCATACTTCATCCTGTCTGAGGTCAAGACTAGATGTTTATAGGCTTTCGAAGAAGCCCGAAAATACATCTTTTATGGATTGGATTAACGGATACTTGATTTTCACAGGAGCTTTGAGTTTCTGCAAGCGGTCAACTCTGAAGTATATGGGTGGATGAGGGTCGAAACCTATCCATTCTTGAATTCGGAAAGACGGGGTCCGCTCGAATAGGAGTCGCTGGAAACCGATTTTTTCCAACGCACCCGCCAGAACCTCAGGCTGACCAATCTTGATGGCTGAAACAAGGTCAGATCTTGCTTCAAAAAACTTGGCGATGAAGAAAATCGCGGTCATGACTAGCCAGAAGTAGATGAAGAACAAAAAGATTGAGGAGAATATGAAGGGAAAAAATGTTAACAAAACGTAAAATCTGAACAGGAACTCTGCTGAAGTCAACCCGTAAAGAATGAGGGGGTCTCGCCCTTTCAAGTGGCCAAACTCGTGTCCCAAAACACTGAGAACTTCATCCTCGTCAAGCTGAACGAGAAGACCTGTGGTAATTAAGACTAAGCCGCGACTGGGGCTCGGACCTGAAGCTGCAGCGTTCGAAAGAATAGTGTTTGACACGACGATTTTAGGCATAGGGTAGCCGAATTTGTCCGCGATTTTCTTCACGAGCGCGTAAACGTTGACTTTCTTCGATGTCAGATTTTCCTGTTGACACGCCACGCCGTATTTCGAGAAGACTTTTTGCGCGGCTTCGCAGTCGATTTCTCCCCGCTTGGCGAGAATCTCCTCGTAAACTTCCTTTTTTATCTTAAACATCTGCTCTGGCGAATAGCCTTTGACGATGTCGCCATTTTCCTTCAGGGGCAAATGGTACTCCAGAATGTGAATGGTCGGATTAGCTTCAGTTATGCGCCAATCAGCGGACCTTGAGATAATCGACGTAGAGAAAAAGACAAGCACGAACTGCGATGCAATGAGCACTAAGGGTGCCACCCATATCGCGTCAGGATAGTAGGCGTAGACGAGAATGAAAAGGAAGATGCCCAAACCCGTGAAAAGTATGAAGAAGAGGACTTGCGTTTCGAGGAATAGGCGGTTAAGAGATTTCTTGCCTTTCTTTAAGGCTTCAGGAACTATTTCTTCACCTTCCCTCCATGCAAAATACAGCGTTGACTTTCGAGCGTTTTCCTCGAAAATCTGTAACGCGATGACAACGTCCTGTTTCGCCTCTTCGATAGCTGTTTCAGAAGCTTGCCCCGCGATGGGGGTGATTTTCAGTTCCACAGGCTTGGAAGCTTTCACTTCAACCTGAAGGAACGATTGCCCTTTCTCGTCGCGGACAGCATACGAGAGGAAGCTGCCAGCTTCTGATTTTTTTCTGGAAACGCTTGTGAACCGTTCTTTCTGCGGAAGCATATACTTTTTTTGTATAAAGTCGAGTAGTTTTTCTGTGTAGGTAACTGGAATTTCAGTGTCGATTTTATAAGAAATTGGAGCCATGTTTTTTTGTCTCGCCGAAAAACATTTCTTTCTCAATTTAAGATTTGAAACCCTTTTTATAACTCTATGGGTTCCCGGCGACGATGCTTGTTCAAGTCAGATCAATTTGGCTCTTTAAGTATGCCTTAGACCTGAGTTTTGACAAAAAAAGGGAATTGTTTTTGGTTTTTGATTATGGCTTTATGCTCGTTTTCTGAGCAGCAACGCAAGCACTGCGCCGACTATGGCTATGGCGATGACGATGATGGCGATTCCAGCTAATACGTAGGTGTCGGTCATGCTTGGTGGTGCCTGAGGCTCTTCTGGTTGTGCAGGCGGTGCTGGATCAACTGCGAAAGCGGTATCGGCGTGCGAAGGCCAGTAAGCCTCACTTCCAGCGAAAGAAGCGTAAACCGTGTATTTTCCTGAGATGTCTGGGTTCCATTGATAGCTGAAGAAGCCATCAGTGTTACTGGTGGTTTTGCCGATTTCGCGGAAGTTGCCGTTCGCGTCAAGCACGCTTAAAATGACTTCGACGCCTGTAGCGTTCGTCGGGCGTGGCTTCTGCATGTACACGTACTCCATCCATACACCCTGACTAGCATCTGATACTGCTGCGACTCCGTTCGGAAAACGTGCTGCCTGCTCTTTCTGCTTCGTGCCAGCAGCCGTATCCATCACTGTGCCTTCAACCAGTACACTGTTCCCTTGCACTGTGACTTTCGGTGATGCCGTGATTGTGGTTGCGCTTGGACCCTTGCCTATGGAGTATACTAGACCGTCGTACACGTTTCTGTAAGCTAGGAATCCGTCTGCAATGGCAAGGGGTGCAAGTGTTGTCCCTAGTCCTGAAGCTGACCAGCCCATTAGAGCCCATATTTCTTCTCCTGTGGTAGCGTTAATTGCGCGTATTCGCTGTCCCTTGTAGAGCGGTTTGTTCGGTGAGTGCTCGCCTGGGAAAGTGTAGACTATTCCGTCGGCAACAGCAGATGCGTGGATTGGGTAAAGTCCCCAAGGTGTGTTCAAGCCGCTGTCTGTGTTGTTGTATTTCCAGAGTAGTTTTCCGTCCTTCGTTGAATAGGCAAAGACTTCTCCTCCATAGCCGCTAACGTAAAGAGTGCCATTAGCTGGAAAGCCCTGTCTAGCGCTGTAATATTGAATTTCGCGTTCTTCTCCAATTGGACCCCATAACAGGTCTCCCGTGTCAATGCTGTAGCCTCTTCTCTGGCCAGTCTCGCGGTCCGTCATAAGGAACACGCGGTTAACTGGATCTATCGGCAAGTGCCCAAACATTATGGTTTGGTTGCCCGATGGCGCAGGATAACTCTTTTTCCACAACAGTTGGCCTACTAGTCCTTTCGATGCGTTGAGGTTTAGTGCCCAGATAGTCCAGGGATCAGACATTGGATGCCAGTTTGATGCAAGTGCTACGTCACTGCTTCTACCGAGTATCACGTCATCGGGTATTATGTCGACTATGCTTGGCGTTTGAGCTCCCACTAGATCCGCCGAAATCGTCACGTTCCAACTGTAGGCTGGCCCTGTTACTGCTGGATACCCTTGCGCTGTTCTCACAGCGTTTGATACCCATGCGGAACCATTCCAGTATGTGTTCGATCCTGAAGGCGCCGGAGTTATGGGTGCATTGGCTGGTATGTTCCCCTTCCCAACTGGTCTCCATCCTGGGGAGCTGAAGACTTGTTCCGTTGTTAAGACAGGGAGAGTATTGTTCCATAAAGCCAGCCATCCACTGCGCGCAGCTGTATTGTAGCTAAACACGTAACGCATAATCATGCCGTTGTTTTGATCAAATGGAAAGCCTGTGCTGTATACTTCTGTGCCGCCGGGAACATTAGTCAA
>DATEAU010000045.1:0-5253 GCA_035288165.1 Bathyarchaeia archaeon | reverse complement strand
TAGTCCTCTACGCCATTTTTTCCAAGAAAGTCTCGATTTCACTGTAGTTTGGTTCCACCGCCGGATTATCTGTTATCCACACGTAACGCACTTTGCCCGTTTTGTCTAAAATAAAGATGGCACGTTTCGCAGTCGTGTAACCTTTGAGTCCCGAGAAGTCAGGGAGTTCTATGCCGTAGGTTTTAATGATTTCGCGTTTGTAATCGCTGAGTATGGGAAACGGAAGCATATTTTTCTCGGCGAAAGCCTTGTTAGAGAATGGGTCCGTTACTGCTATGCCGACGATTTGGGCTTTAAGATTGGTTAACCTCGCCATTGAATCGCGGAAAGCACACATCTCTTTGGTGCAGACGGAAGTGAAGGCTCCAACGAAGAAGGCGAGGACGGTTTTGTTGCCTAGAAACTCTCTTAGGCTTCTAGGCTTCAACTCAGTGTCCGGCAGAGTAAAATTGGGCGCTTTATCTCCAACCTTTACCTTATTCGTCATCATCTAAAAACCCCACATAAATCGTGCCGTTGTCGGCTTATTATACAGGTAGGTTTCCTATTCTAAGGTGAAAGCTGACGGGCAGATCTTGTTCAGCACACAACCCGCACAGTTTGGCTTTTTGGCTGTACACACTCGCCTGCCGTGGAAGATTAGGAGATCGGTTATTCTCATCCACTTGTCTTTGGGAACGATTTTCATCAGGTCCGTTTCAATCTTGTTCGGGTTGCCACTCTCAGATAGCCCTAGCCTTTGGGCAAGCCTGCCAACGTGAGTGTCCACCGCAACGCCTTCGACGACGCCGAACGCGTTGGCTAAGACGATGTTGGCGGTTTTTCGTCCTACGCCTGGAAGTTCAATCAGTTCATTCATTGTTTTGGGAACTTTGGAATGGAATTTTTCCACGAGCGTCTGGCAGCAGGTTTTTATGTTCTTGGCTTTGTTGTGGTAAAACCCTGAGGATTTAATGTACCGCTCCAGCTCGGTCAAGTCGGCGTTTGCGTAGTCTTCCGCGGTTTTGAACTTCTTGAATAACTTGGGCGTTATCGCGTTGATTTGTTCGTCGGTGGCTTGAGCGGAGAGGATGGTGGCGATGAGCAGCTCCAGCGGGTTCGTATATTCTAGGGCAATCTCGGCGTCTGAGTACTCTTTTTCGAGTAGCTCTATGACCTTTGATGCACGAGCTTTGGGTTCAAGGTACACTTCAGGTTTCTTCACGATTCGCAGCCTCAACTATAGGTTAGGTTTTGGATACAAAAACTTTTACTGTCAACTAGCTGAACAAATAAAGCGAGGTGACGCTGAATGGGACTAAAGATGAAAGTGGACGACAAGGAAATCCCGCTCAACGAGTTCGTCGAAAAAATCCTGAATGGCATGATAGTTGGTGCGGTTGCTTCGTTGCGGGGAATCCAAGAGGATTGGGAAAAAATCGAAATAGAAGTAACAAAATAGAAGCGGGAAAGATGTTATCCTAGGAAGTCTATCCGCGTTTTTATTTCCTTGAACATTTCCCTTTTTGCCTTGCAAATCGGACAAACGTACGGTGCATCTTCCCTGAAGACGACGTAGCCGCATTGAGAACAGTACCACAGTTTCGGCTCAATTCCTGACGGGGGTGCAGCTTTTTCTGTTGGTGTTGCCGCAGGTTTTCCCTCTGCTCCCGCTGCCGGTGCTCGAGAAGCGGTTGCGGCGTTAAAAGTTCTAGCTTGTTTCTCCATTGGTCTGCGTTCGGGAACGGTTGGTAGTTCGACTTTTTTCTCGTAGACGGCTTGGTTCACGTATAGTCGGCAGTAGCATGCGCCATATTCTGCGACGTCGGGGTCGCGGTAGTCGCAGGGGCAGATTATGTCTCTGTCTATTTCGAGGTTTCCTGAGGCTAAGCGGCAGGGGCATGAGGGGTATCCGTAGCGTTCTTCGTTTGTTTTTAGTCCTTCGAGGAAGCCTTGGAGGAGGTCGGGGTCAGGAACTAGGTTATAGCCATAGGTGTTTGCGTCTGCTTGGGCGCGGGCGCGGACTGCTTCGATTGAGATTGGGGTCATACTCCGAGAGTCTCCTTTAATTGGTCTTTGCGGAAGCCCGTTATTACTGTTTTGTCGTCGACGATGGTTGTGGGGTAGTTGAGGTTGCCGCCTTTGCTGAGGATTTGCTGGCGGACCTGTTCTTTTTCTTGGGGTTCGCACATGTCGACGTCGATGTATTCGAATTCGATGTCGTTGTCTTTCAGGAATTGTTTGGTCATTTTGCACCAGACGCATGTGCTGAGGGCGTAAACGACGACCTTGTGCGAGTTGTTTTTACCTTGAACTTTTGAGAAAGGCATGGTGATTCACTAGGGTATGGTTTACTTGCGGGTGGGTATTAACTTTTTGGAAGGCTTGTCTTGGTGTTTGAGAGGCTGTGGGGTGGGGGTTGAGTGTTTATACAGTTTGTTTATACAGTATGTAGATATGTTTGGTGTATGATTTTTTTTTGGATTGTAGCTCTCTTTTAAGGCAGGCTGGATTGAATTCTGAGACTCTTCTGTTGGTTTCTGGATTGAATTCCGAATATGATGGCTTGTTTCCTGTGTGTTGGGTTGTCGCGGAATAGCCGTGTCGTGTGTTAGGCTGCTTCGGTTTTCACGTCCCATGGATTTTACCGAGAAATACAGAAGAAGGCTGGCTTATATGATCTGTCGCGAAATTTACCAATCTAGAAATTTACCAATTTACAAGCCTACTATAGACTGCCGTCATTCGTAAGGCTTCTTATGAAACTCGACAACGGCATTTTGATTTTATATAAAAAAGGAAGGGGTGTTGTGTATGCAGCTATTTCCCTGAGAAATTCGGAATTTTCCTGATGCTTGTGTAAATGTATAAGTCTTCTTTTGCTCTTGTTATTGCTACATAGAACAGTCTTCTTTCTTCTTCTTTTTGGTCTTTAATCCCATTGTCTCCTCGAGCAACTTCAAGAATCGCGGGGTCTTCAATTTCACTTGGGAACCCGAACTCACCTTTAACAACGTTTAAAACAAAGACAACTTTAGCTTCCAAGCCTTTGGATTTATGTACTGTAAGTAATTTGATTGCATTATTCTCTTCTGCGTGGTCAACTGCTACCCTGATGCCATTGAGTTTTGCAGAATCCAAAAATGTCCGAATAATTTTATAGAACTTGGTTCTGCCTTCAATCTTAGTCCGCATGTATCGAGTGAGAACAAGAATGTCATTTGCAGCATTCCCAAGTTTCCATATTATTCGATATTGGAGCGAATCGATACAGAGTTAGGAACTACCATATCATTTGTATACGTTCATCCAATATAAAACTGCACAGAATTAACTCTCGTGACTGTGAATAAAAATTGTTAAAATGTAAACCTTAAACTTGTCTTGCAAATACAAACCTAAGTGTGGGAAATGGCAACAAGAGAATCGTTTGTTTCGTAAAAAAAATGTTGCCTGTCATCAAATTCTTGCTTTACGCTGGGCGCAGGTTGCCGAAGGCTTGCTGAACAACCTCTGACAATGCGGGGTGTATGTGCATGGCTCTTACGATTTGTTCGTAGCTTCTTTTTTCGGTTGCCATGGCGTTCGTTATCTCCTGTATGAGGCTTGAAGCTTCTGGACCGATGAGGTGGGCGCCCAAGATTTTTCCTGTTTCGTTCTCGACGATGACTTTGACGAAGCCTTCTGGCTCTCCCATGGCGCCGCCCATCGCCGTGTCCTTGTAGGAGGCTTTGCCTACGAGGATTCGGTAGCTCTGCGCTCTCGCTTCCGCCTCCTTCAAGCCGACTGAAGCCACCTGCGGATACGTGAAAACCGCGTGCGGCGCCGCCGAGTAATCCATCTCCACCTTGTGGTCGTGGACGGCGTTGTGCCAAGCAATCCCCGCCTCGTAATTCGCCACGTGTTTGAACATTTCTTTGCCGATGGCGTCGCCGAAAGCCCAAATGTTCTTCTTGCTTGTCTCGAGTTGCTCGTTGACTTTGACGTAGCCGTGTTCGTCCAGTTTGACGCCTGTTTTTTCAGGATTCAGCAAGTCTGAGTTTGGCACGCGCCCCGCAGCAACCATCAACGCATCCGCCTGAAACTCCCTCAGGCTGCCGTCGTCACGGTTTCTCGCCACCACAATTTTCACGTTGCCTTCCCGTTTGACCTCCACGACTTCGAAGTTGGTGTGAATTTCCATCCGCTTTGCCATTTCCTTCTTGAGCAGTTCAGAAATTTCAGGTTCCTCCTCAGGCACAAGACGCAGGTTCCGCTGAAGCAACGTAGTTTTCGCGCCGATGCCTGAGAAAAAGTGCGCGTACTCTGCGCCCACGTAGCCACCGCCGATTATTATGATGCTTTTGGGCGGAGACTCCAACTTCAAAACCGTGTCGCTCGTCAAGTAATCCACCGCTTCGATGCCCTTGAACTTTGGAACGGCTGGTCGCGCCCCAGAAACGATGAAAACCTTCTCCGCTCGAATCGTTTCGCCGCCTATCTGCATCGTGTAATCCGACACGAATTCGCCCTGCTGGTTAAACCATTTCAGGTTCGGCGTTTCACGAACTGCGTGCGCCTGCTGACCCGAATCGTGGTTCACGAGCTCATGCATCCTATTCACGATATTCCTGAAGTCAATCGAGTATATTGTGCCGTTCACGCCAAGCCGCTGCGCCTCCCTCAAAACCGTCACGACATCAGCCGGGTAAATGAGCATCTTCGACGGGACGCAGCCCACGTTGAGGCAGGTTCCGCCCATGGGTCCATTGTCGACGATGGCGGTTTTGTAGCCGTTCTCCACCGCTGTCGAAGCGATAATCATTCCTGAGCCAGAACCGATAACCAGAACATCAAACCTTTCCATATAGAAACCCTGTCCAATGTAGAGAAGGGTGAGGTTGCCAAATAAACCTTTCAAGAAGCCCACTTTTTCCATGTTTGGAAACTCTTTTATGGCGCGCTCCGAGAATAATTAAACCAGTGATAGTTATGTCCAAGGTTAAGAAGGCAGAAGAGGAAAAGAAGAAGAAAGCATACTACGCGAAGAAAGAGAAGAAAGCCGCCGAAGTCAAAAAGAAGTAGGCTTCCCGCGCAGAAACCGTGGGGTGCATCTTTCGTCGGTGACGGGGTCGAACCGAGGCAACTCGCCTTTCTCCAAAGGAAGCACTCTTCGCGAAACCAACCCATGCAAGCTGTAAGGCAGGCGAATTAGGCGCATCTCGCCCACGGTAACCCACTCGTCGATAGCGAAACCCTTCTTCTTCACGACACGCGCGATTTCGCGCCTCTCCT
>DATEAU010000044.1:0-5355 GCA_035288165.1 Bathyarchaeia archaeon | reverse complement strand
GACAAAACTGGCTTTTTCCACTGCCGTACTCACCGTAAAACTCGGTTATTGTCTGCGTTTCTAAACCACCGTCAACCATCTTGTCCAAAGCTTTGCTGCCCGTCGTCACGCGCAGAACAGTCTGTCGCATCTTGTAAAGCTCGTCAGCCCTCACGAAGCTGATGCCTATAGCTGACCTTGCGGCTTCGATTATTTGAAAGGCTTTCTTCTCGCTGACGCCCACGGGTTCCAACTCGCGGGCGGTCGCCATCGCTAGCGATTCCACGGTGTGGTAGCCGAGTTCGCGAAGTTTCTGGCTTGTGGCTGGACCCACTCCTGGCAGGTCCTCAATGAACTCGTACTTCTTTTTTGCTGCTTCTTGCTCTGTCATTTTGCTTTCTGTTTCGGATTCGGTGTCTTCTTTGTTTTCTGTCATTTGTTTCACGCTCGTGGATAGTGACCGTGGATAGAGTTGCATTAGCACTATTTAAAATACACGAAATTGAAGAGCGATTTGACAGTAGAGAGGCAGGTTAAAGTGAAAGACTGCTCTGCATGCTATTATAAATGAGGCAAGATCTTATTATGAAAACTAATGGATGGGGAAAAGCTTGAGTTCGAGGATTATTGAGAGCGTGGCCTTCAACCTTATCCGAACCGCGGTCATCTACTTGCCGGAAGACGTTAAACACGTACTGGAAAAAGCTTATGCCGAAGAGACAAGCAATATTGGCAAAACTCAGCTAAAAGCCATCTTGGACAACATCAAATTAGCCGAGAAACAGCAAGCGCCTATGTGCCAGGACACTGGAACAATCACGTTTTACGTGAAGGCTGGTTCGAAAGCCAAAAACCTCGAAAACGTGGAGGCAGCACTCGTGGCCGCAACGCGCAAAGCTACACGAGAAATCCCGCTTCGACCCAACGCGGTTAACCCCTTCACTGAAAAGAACAGTGACGACAACATCGGAAGATTCACGCCAAACATACACTGGGAAATTGTCCAAGGTGACAGTTTAGAACTCACGGTTGTAACTAAGGGAGGAGGCTCAGAGAATGCTTCCGCCCTTGGAATGCTGAACCCAAGCGAGGGAATCAAAGGACTCAAGAGGTTCGTCGTTGACGCAGTAATCAGGGCAGGAGCACAACCATGTCCCCCCACGATTCTGGGAGTCGCGGTCGGCGGCGGAGCAGACGTAGCCATGAAACTAGCGAAGAGGGCATTGGTTAGACCAGTGAACCAAGCAAATCCTGACCCTGCCCTCGCAAGCCTTGAACGAGAGATATTGGAAGCGGTGAACATGACTGGGATTGGCCCAATGGGGTTGGGCGGCAAAACCACGGTTTTAGGCGTTCACGTCGATTATGCTTACAGGCATCCAGCTTCCTTCCCCGCTGCTGTAGCGTTTAGTTGCTGGGCGGACAGGCGAGCTTCGGCACGCGTCAGCGCCGAAGGCGAAGTTGAATACTTGACGCATAGGGAGCGAAGGTGAAAAGCGCATGGCAACCTACAGGCTTAAGACGCCCATTTCCGAAGAAGAAATCCGTAAACTCAAGGTCAACGATACACTGTACATTTCTGGAACTGTGGTTACGGCGCGTGACCAAGCGCATAGGCGAGCGCTTGAATACGTGAAGCAGGGGAAGATTTTGCCATTGAACCTTGAAGGCTTAGCAGTCTATCATTGTGGGCCAGTCATGCGCAAGGAAGGCGGCAAAGGCGGCAGGTGGACGGCGGTCGCGGTTGGTCCTACTACGAGTACTCGAGTGGAGGTTTACGAGGAGGACTTCATCAGGAATTTCAAGCCACGTGTAATCATCGGCAAGGGCGGGATGGGCAAGAAAACGGCTGTGGCTATGGCGAAGTACGGTGCAGTTTACGGCGCTTTCACGGGTGGCGCCGCGGTTCTCGCTGTCAAAGCTGTAAGAAATGTTGCTGCGGTTGTGTGGTTGGATTTGGGTATGCCTGAGGCTATGTGGGTTTTTGAGGTGGAGGATTTCGGTCCTTTGGTTGTGGCAATTGATTCATCGGGGAAAAATCTCTTCCTGGATGTGGCTGAGAAGGTTGAGGCGAATAGGCTTAGGATTTATCGTAAGTTGGGTTTGTAGTTGTGTTTGATTCGGGATAGTTAGTTTTGATTTTGTTTGGGGTTTCGGAAACTTTAATATTGAATCGTAACATTCAATACGGAGTGCAGGTAGACCGCGCTATGAAAATACAAAACTTCAGAGACAAAATCGCCCTTTCCGGAATAACCGTTCTCGCTATAGGCGTAGCCTTACTGATTTTCACCTTCGCCAGCGCCTACGGCTTCCTAACAGAAGTAATGCAGATACTCTCAACCCAAGACATCATGCAAGCCTTCGGCGACGCGTTAGCACCACTAATCGCAACATCCATACGCATCATGTACCTAGGCGTCATGGGCTGGATAGCCTCCTTAATCACCATAAGAGGCGTAACCATAATCGCCAACACACCCAAAACCGCGACAGGCGAAGACTGGAAAACAACAGAGTCTCAGCAAAAACCACAATCCCAGCCGCAAAAACCGAAGGAAAAAGTGGAAGAGAAAGCAAACCTGAAGCCAAACCCGCCGAACCAGAATTAATCGTCATCCCCTTGGAAGAGATGGAGCAGCAGCAAGAAACTAGACCCTCCAAGTAAGAATTTCGCTTTTCGTAAAGAAGGACCGCCATGAACGTTCCGATTCGAATGCTAGGCATAGCCACTTCCATCTTCTGGATAATCCTAATAGGCTTCTTCGCCTCAGCCGCATACTCCATCAAAGACCTAAACTTCGACTTCGGCGAACCACAATTCACGACAACGCCGATCAATGACCTGATGTTTTCCATACCAGTTTACATCGACAACCAAGGCTACTACAGCCTGAAAGCTCTCAACCTCACGACTGTTTTCTCAGACGCGGAAGGCGCCGAGCTTTCCAGTTCTTCAACTTTCGTGCCAGTCATACCTCACGGACAAAACACGACAATCGTGCACAACGTAACCTTGAGCATAAATGACATTACCGAAAAAGGACAGCAGTACTTGTTTAACGACAGCAGCCTAAACTGTATGGTCGTAGCTGGATTAAACTTTGCGGAGCTGCTTCCCACCCAACTTTCGATGAACGTCACGTATCCTTGGGGCGCACCGTTTTATGGTTTCAGCCTCGGACAACCAACATTCACGAGCGCAGACTTGTCGCACGTTGGAGTCTCTGTGCCGTTGAGTTTTGAGAACCACGCAGCGTTCGACTTGGCTGGAAACATCACGGTAGAATTCTTCGACGACGACGCTGGTTCAGTTCTGACTGAGAGCCAGATTGAGCTTAACGTTCCGAAGCAAACGAGATACGCTGACACATTGGAGCTCGTCATTCCGTTAAATGCCGCATCCCTGTCAACTAAACAAAGTGGGCATTTCAACGTTTACTTTTCTACCTCAATGTTTGAGTATGGACCTTTGGTGATTCCTTATGGATAACGCGAAAATAGCCAGACCGAACAAGGTCAAAGACATTGCGTTCAGGATAGCGAAAGCCACATTGAAGGCAACGTTTGTTTACTTGCTTTACTTTTTTGCCGTGCCCTTATTAACGCCTTTGTTCGGGTTAATTCCTGGCATCATGGAGACAATCCAGGTTTTCGTCACGGTCTACATCATGCTGATGATTCTAGGCGACCTCACGGAACGAACAATCTTTCACTGTTTCTTCAATGCGGCAAGAGCCTTGTTCATCGTTGCTTACATGGTTTTCTCGGTGGGAGACGGCTTAATCAGCGTGCCTGTCGACAACTTCACCTTGACCGTGAACTTGAGCATTCTCTATACGATTACCGCATTGCTCGGTTTGCTGGGGCTGGCGAAGGCGATAATGGAAGCGGTGCACTTCATGAGTGAGAGAGCGGAAGGCGGTCTAAAACCGTAGAACCACAAATGACTATTTGCTTCTCAATCGTTGTCTGTAATCCCTCATAATCGGGCAAAATCCTCGGATACTCCTCGCACATAAGCGGCGAAGAAATAAGGAAATCCGCAGAAGCCCTGTTGCAGGCAATGGATATTCCATACTACAGCTACGCGGAGAAGCGCCTTCACATCAGGGTCATGCGAAAACGGCGCCAGAGATCCAGAAGAAGATGAGAAAGTCAATTCAGCCTTCGGATATACGTGAGCCAATCTGCTGATCACCGCCCAGCGGGCCGCTCTCGAAGGTGGTAATTTTCAAGCCTAACTCTTTCTCCAGAAGTTCGCCTGTTGTTCCCGTGGCGCAAAGCTCGTGCTTGAGCAATGTGCCTCGGTTAAATTTGACCCATTCCAAAAGGTCGGGCTTGTTATCGTCGTGGGCGATGAGCGCTATCCTTTTCTTCTGTTGCATCAGGGCTACTTTTTTGGGCATGTGCCGTTCTCCTTTTCGTAGATAGCATCATTGGATCTTGGCTATGACGATTTCCACAATAGGCTATGGTGAGTTCTGTTTTGTTTTAGGGGATTCGCAGTTCGCTCCCGGGATGATCTTCTCAAGGTTAATCTTGCGGCTGCTTCGCATTTCCCCGATTAATCGAGAAACAGCCGCAGGCAAGCGAAATCGGCGACAAAACACTTTAAATCGTATAAAGGCGTTTGTTGGCTGAGGTGAAAGCGGATGGGTTATGGCAGTGCAGGAACTCCGCCATGGGTTGACGAAGAAAAAATCGACCGAGAGAAGAAGAAACAGAAAACCATTGAAGCCATGGCAGAAATTAAAGCGTTAGAGCAAGAGAACGAAAAGCTGAAGAAACGCATAAAACAGTTAGAAGACGAGTTGAAAAGGGCTAAGAAGTAAAACTTTTTTACTATTAACCAGTCTTTTTTCTCAGAGTTTTTTGCTCATGACGTAGGCGTCTTCGCCGTCTGAGTAGTAACCGTGAGCTGTTCGGGTCACCTCGAAGCCAAGCTTCGTGTAAAGCTTGACGCCCGCGTCGTTGGTGACTCTGACCTCCAAGTAACACTGCTTCGCCTTGTAGAATCGCATGCCCTCCAACGCCGTGTTAATCAACGCCTGTGCCACGCCTTTCCGCCTAGCCATAAGCCGTACGGCGATTGAAACCACGTGTCCCTTTCGTATTAATCCGCCTAGGCCGAAGTTGGATAAGCCGACCTCGACACGGGACATTATGTAGCCCACGATTTTGTCTCCCCCTTCGGCGACGATAAAGGTTTCTGGGAACCGTTCGAAGAGGTCTAGGAAGAAGTAGTCCGTGTAATTTTCGGGCAGGGTTTCGCGGTTGATATCTATTACGCTTTGCAGGTCGTCTTCTTCGAACTTGCGGATGTTGAAGGTTTGAAGCATCGTTTCGCCTTCTTAAACGAGATTTCACGTTGAT
>DATEAU010000043.1:0-14142 GCA_035288165.1 Bathyarchaeia archaeon | reverse complement strand
GGGAGGCCGATCTTCGAGCAAGTACGCTGTTGACAACCCTGCAGATTTGGCAATTGTGTCAAAGACCATAGAAAACGCTAAAGAGGATTCAGGTAAGATCCGTCTAGTCCTGGATTCCGTGACTGGGTTAATGTCCATCTGCAGTCACAACCTCACTTACTTTTCAAAATTCCTTCAAATAATGGTGGCTAAAATCAGGACAACAGACAGCTGTGCTATCTTCGTGGCGGCACCGGAGGCACACGATCAACAGTTCATGAGTTACCTGCGTCAGATTTTCGATGGAACGCTGGAGATGAAAGAGGATGAATCAGGCAAGGAAATCAAGAGGTTGCTCAGGGTCTTCTCACTTAAGGGGGCAAAGCACAAGACAACTTGGACACCGTTCGAGATAACATATAAAGGAATAATCGTAAGAAGCGAGACTGAACTCAGGTGCATGAATTGTGGAAGATTAATCGAGTGGGAACCACAAGTTGTAGTCATAAACGGTAAGGAATACTCTTTTGATTCGGCGGAGTGTGCTGGGACGTATAAGGCTCTGAAGAGCGTATACGGCGAGAGTTTTGAGTGAGACCCGAACTAAGCGCTAAAGTTGGACAACTAACCATAGTGCGTCAGGCAATGATAGTTCTCAACTTTTAGAGCTTCCTCATGATAAAAATGTTCCCTTGAACATCTCTGGCTCCAAGCCCTATCGTGTCAAGTGCTGGAACGACTACCTTGTTAGGAAAAAGCGACTGCAGAGTGCAAACGCCCGAATCACAAGCCAAAGCCACTAGATAGTCAGCTTGATAGTTCGGTTTCCTTGCTGCATCGACATTGCAAGCCATCGGTAGCAACTCCATGTCCACGACGTTGAAACCATCTTGTCTAAGTCTTTGGGCTAGTTCATCCATTTTCTCTTTTCCGCCTGTTTCACAGGCTCTCGCGCAGGAGTTGCAGGACACGATTCCGATTTTCTTCCACTTCTTGAGCATACCTCTAACGACGCCGTAGGGTTTACTGCTTGTAACAATCACTCCCTTGTTCCTCCTAGCTACATTACATCTTATTGTTTAAAGTCTTTTCCACTTGGCCCTTTCTCTAGCGCTTTGCGGTTTATGTACAGATTGAACTAACTCAATGCGCGCGGTCCCACCGAGCGGATGCTGACTTTTCTGTTTGATCTATTTTTCACGAAACACAGACATTGTTGGATAAATCTCAATACCATTTTTATCAATCGTGTATGGAACTAGGTTTGGGTTAGCGCAGGTTCCGCGCATCTTCTCGACCTGCAACGCACGCGTCGTAGTTCCTCCGGAGAAGAGAGTTTGCATCATGATTACTCCGTGGACAAGGAACTCTTCGTCCATGAGGTTCCTTTCGAGACCGAGATAGCTCAACTCTGAGGTGACGATGGTGGTAGCTCCCAAGTCTGACAAGGATTCGATCATGTCTACAGTTGCGGTTCTTCGTTCGATAGGGTCCATGAAACGGTAGAAGAGCGATGCGAGTGTGTCCAAAACTACACGCTTAGCGCCGATCTGTTGAATTTTGGCTTGAATTTCTTCTATTAATCTATCAATCTGAAGTTGCTTGCCCCTCAAGCTGCTTGTCTCTTCTCGCAGCATCTTTTCTTTTAGTATGGCCACCCTCGACAGTCTCGTTGCGTCTATGAAGACAAACTTTCCTTCTTCCTCTGCTTTCTTGAAATCCCATCCAAATTTCAACATTTCAGGATAATAATGGTTCTGACTCTCGTCCAAACTCACAAAGATTCCAGTTTCGCCATATTGAGAAACTCCTTTGTATAAGAATTGAGACGCAAGAATGGTTTTCCCAGTGCCTGGCCCTCCCAACACCAAGATAACCCTTCCCTTAGGGAAACCGCCGCCTATTAACTCATCTAGCCCTTCCACTCCTGTAGGCACGCTTTCTGACAAATCAAATCACCTGTGAAAAAGTTAAAGTCCTTAGTGGATATTTATAATTTGCGCAAACGTGACAGTAGCCAACGATAGGCAAACCCTCTTGTCAATGACTTTTACCATACTTTTACCATTTTCGCTAAGCCTCTGGGATTAAGCTTTGTACGTGCTGTAGACGGGCGCAAATTTCCTTTTAGCAGCGTTGACAGAATCAATGTTTATTGACAAGACCTCGTGAAGACTCTTGTTATACATATTCTTGTACTTGACGGCGACGGTTATATCGCCGCCTAGTTCAGAAGACTGCCCACTCCATATTTGAATTCTGTCATTCGTTCCTATTGAACTAGCGTAAAGAAAACTGGTCTTCCCCTTACACGAAAAATCGATCTCGACATCTCGGGCAACTATGCCACCGTTGACGAGGTTTAGGCAATTGAAGCCGATTATTTCGCCAGTTTTCGTGTCGTATTCATAATATGTTGGTTCAAGCGCCAAACGCGGCTTCACAAGCTCACTTCTTACCTTTTTCGCTTCTATCCCGTTCATAGTTGCAACTATCGCAAGCATTGCCGTCGCGACTCCGTTTACGATTGCCAATGTATTTGCAGTTCCAAGGTCACCGAACATGTAGCTAATAGACTGGAACAGTCCGTAGTACTGCGCCAAAAAGATAACTATAAGAAACGCAAGAATTCCTGCTGTGACATAAACCAACTTTCTTGGATTAATCATAACTTCCCCTGAAAAGGAAAAATAGAAGATTTACTATATCTGGTTTTTCCTTCTGCAACTATACTCATCAAGGTCAACAGCTGCTTTTCAAACCGAATTGATAGAGGATAGCAATGCAGTGACTGACTTTTACATGTTTACTCGAATATGGCTTCCAAAGTCATGAGAGATTCTGTCTTCACAACTCCATTGATGCTGTGTAACCGTGCTATTATCCAAGACAGATTATTAGCTTCAGCATGAATGACCACATCGAACCGCCCTGCAACAGCTCTCGCGAGTTTTACGCCTTCGATCTTTTTTGCTTCCTCGACTACTTTCCATAACGCACCTGGTTGGGTGTTGACCAGAATAAAGGCCTCCAATAGTGGACATGCTTTTCCTTCGGTCATACTTATCTCTCAATCAAATGTGGTTACTTAATTAATTCTCGTTCGTTTTTAAGTTTTTCGCACACAGGTTCTGTAAACTTTTCCAATTGTTGCATGTTGTTTTCAACATCAACCACGCGACAAGTTAACAGTTGCCAAAAAAGGCATTCTTTATTCATGCATATTCGAATAAGAACTACTCAGAGAGAAGATAAATAGAAAAAAGATGATTTGGAAAATAGCTAGCGTGCGCTTATTCAAATCTGGCTTCAAGAGTAATCAGAGATTCAGTACTCACAACGCCTTTGATGCCGTGTATCCGTGCTATTACCCAAGATAGTCTGTTAGTCTGTGCATGAACGACCACGTCGTAACGCCCAGCAACTGCCTTAGCAAACAATACTCCCTCGATTTTACCTGCTTCCTCAGCTACTTTCCATAGTTCCCCGAGTTTAGTTACCACAAGGATAACACCTTCTAAAGGATACCCTTCTTCAACCATATTCACACCACTTAAATAACGACAGTTACTTAGCATCTTAGCTTTTTAAGTTTTTCTGCAAGCTTTTAATCTTACTTCAAGATGAACTGACAGATCTTGCAGAAGCAAATCCGCCTTACGGGATTCCAAGCGAAGCTTTCACGACTGCAATGTCCAAATAGCCTGCTTGGAAACTTTTGCCCGTTTTAAGATTGTTCACAACTACCACGGCTGGCGCAAATATGTTGGGGTCAATTTTATAGAAGTCAAACCCTACATCTTTGAAAATGTCTATGAAACGAGGGTTTTTATCGGCTAATTTCTTAGCTTCTTGAAGCATTTTGGACGCTGAGGATGGCGCCATCATAACCAAATTCGCCAGTTTTCCATCGTCATCATAGCTGACCGTGTAATTCGCGGTGCCGCCATATAAAATAGCATCGTTTGATCTTCCCATAGCCTCTTCTGAACTCGGGTGCAACGGAACGATTGGCGCATAACCCCAAGCATGTTTAGCCAACCACGGGTCAAAGCCCAGTCTCATTAGCTTAAATAATCCTGTTTCCACGATTCTCCCAGCAACTTGCGTTGCTCCCGTGAGACTCGTCGTCGAAAACAACACAAGGTAAAGGTTATTGGGTGTGACTCTGCATTTTGCGGCAATTTGTTGAATTACAGTTTCTGAAGGCCTTGTTTCTGTTTCAAGCACTAGCACTGCGGTATCTGACTCTTCTTTGTAATTTATTTTCTCGAAGAGATCCTTGGGTTTAAGCGCTAAAGCTCTGGCTGGACCAGATGCAATGGCTGAGAATTCATCAAGTTTGATTTGCCAGCCAGCAAATTGAGATGCCAACGTAGAAAGTGTGGGATGGTCCGTGTGAACAAATACCGAAGGCAACACCACGTCTCCATATTGTACTGGAAGAACCTTGGCTGTTCCATGTCCCCCTAAGCATATATCGGTGATTATCTCTCCAGCAAGAAATCCGCCGCTCGCATTGATGCCGGCATCTATTAAGGTTGCGCCAAGCGCCGTTTCTTCAACAACAACACCATACCTCCCAGCTTCATCACAAAGTTTTTTCACTAAAGTCAAGGCTGAACTGTTCAAGCCGATTTTGGACACGGAAGCATTACCCTTCTCTGAAAGCATACAGCAAAGTATCAGTCTAATCCATGATAAAGTTTTCCTTACATTAGCTAAAAATTAAGTATATTTTTCCGTTTACGGAGATCAACTAGCCGCTTTAACCTCACAACCGCCCACGCCACCTTCAGGAAAAACCAAAACTCTACGCTCAACACAAACGCGCATAAACCGTTCAAACGCACCCGTCGCCGTACACCCACTCGAAGAAGCTAAACGCCTAAAACTCGAATACAACTCAGGATCAAACCTGAAACCCTTAAACACCTTACCCACCACCAAACACCCCGCAACCAACACTGTGTATAAACAAAATGTATAAACAAACCACCCCTCCCCTCACAACTATCCACACACAAACCCAAGCCAAGCTTAGAACCCACCAGTTAAAAGAACCCAAATTACAATGGAGGAGGAACTCAAAAGATTTATACTATTCAGCTTGACATTAGTTGATTCTGAGGCTGTATCGTGAAGGGTATTCGTCTCGAGGAGTGGTCAGGAAAGTTAGCAATTTTGGTCATTCCGCCTGAATTCTATGTCCGCGTTTCCTCGGAGTTACCCGTTGAGCTAGTAAAGGAGTGGGGCATCGAAGGAGTACTTGTTTCGGCGAATAGGCCCTACCTAACGGTAAAGGAAAGTCTACTGGCTTTAGGCATCCTCGATAAGCTCATATTCGTGGATTGCGCTTCGAGACTTGCTGGAGCTTCTCCTTCTGGAGAAAAACTTGTTCTAATAAACAATCCAGCGAATTTAACTGAACTCACCATAAGTATAACAAAAAGCGTCAAGATACTTGGCGAAAAATGTTTTCTAGTATTTGATTCTCTAACAACTTTGCTTATATATTCCAAAGTCAAATTATTGACACAGTTTGCGCACAGTTTGGGCCTAATGCTGAAAGCCAACAAGGTGACTAGCCTTTTCTTGGCAGTGGAACAGGAAACTTCAAAAGAGATGCTAAGTTTTCTATCGACAATCGCGGATAACTTTGTTCATTTGAGCGTTAACGAAGAAGGCGACGTAATAATTGTTTGAACTAATAAGTGCCCAAGTAATGCTTCAAACCATATTCGAACATGGAATAATATATTATCTTTGGCTGCTGACTTTGAGCCTAGCCTTCGCGCAGTCCATTATACTTGTCCATCTCTATTTGAAAAGTAAAGGAACCCCTATTGGTAGACTTGCATTTTACATTTCTCTAAGCTCTCTGATGTGGAGCATCGCTACTGCAGTCTACGCCGTCAGCTTCATGCAGGCAGCTGAAACCTTTATAGGTGCTTTCTTATTCGTGGCATCAGCTGCTGGAATCACTGCTACCCTCGGCGCATATGAACGGGCGCGGATTCAGGGAATTCTTACCCCAACTGGCGAAAGAGACATCAAAGAATGTCGCGTGTGTCGGTATCTGGGCGTTTTGGTTCTTGCAATTGCGATATTCGAAATAGGCGTTTTCGTATCTAGAATTGCTTTGATGAACTTGGCGATAGAGAGTTTTTCGTTTGTATCAGCTTTAGGTTTTCTTTTCATCGCCGCATCCCTCATAGCTTTAACTCAGCCCAAGTTTCCAGCAAAACTTGCCTATCTAGGCGTTGGCATTGCATTGATAATGGCTTTCCTTGTGCTTATTGGTCATCTACTAGGAATCAGCGCTTTGCACGAACTGATTCATGGAGCAGGAGCGGGAGAGGTATCAACTTCAGTCGGGTTAATAGTTGCCAGCTTCGGCGTTATATCTCTCGCACAGCGTGGGCTTAAGGCATGGATTGTGAAGATAAACTTCGCCACAAACATATTGGTGATAGCTGCCCTAGCAGTTCCGGAACATATATTTTATCAACCCACCATTTATGGTGAAGCCTCTTTTGCGACGTTGTCTATCCCAGCAACGGCAAGCTTTTTCTTTCTCGGCTTGGCGCTGCTTTGGGCTGCCTGGAAACAACTATGAGTGAATGTTATCTTGTTTGTGCAAGCAGAGCTAAGTCAGGACAAATAACCTTATACTTGCTGAGCCTCTAGGCTTTTAGTTTTTAAATAAAAAGGGTTGAAAAAAGCTTTGGACAGTTAAGTTAGGTTTAGCCTTAGATTCTTTTTTATTGTTCGTGCTATGAAGTAGGCTGCGGGGATTGTGTATAGTGCGAGCGATGCGTTAAAGAAGGCGGCTCCTGGTAAAAACAGAATTGTTGCGGCTTGGTCAAATCCAAAGTTCTTATAGCCAATCGGAGGGTCTTGGGGCAAAGCAAAGTAAAGGACTACTGACATGATGGTTACTCTGAAAATGATTCCCATCGTCGTGGATAATGCTACCCATTTGGGCTTGAATCGTTCCACGGCATTTTGGATTTTTGCTTGAGTTATTTTTTTGGCAAGTATGTATGCTATGATGATTCCTGCTTGCATAGATAGTGTAGCTGCGAGATTGTAAAAAGGACCGGTCGGGATTACGCCTGGGAAGACAGCTAATAAAACTCCAGTGTTTAATAGAGATATCATGAGTCCTGCCGTGGGATTGATTAATAGTAGTGCTATCACGATTGGTATTTCCCAGATTTGGTAAATGAGACCAACTGCAAAGGGTGCAGAGAAGGCTATTCCTGTAAAGGCTGGGTTTAGTGCTACTGTTACTGCTGCGAATACTATGGTTAAGGCTAGTTTTTTTGTGTTCATGTTTTCATCTCTTTTGTTTGTTTACTGCGTACTTATTATTTAAGAGTAGCTACTCAGAAAAGCGTATGGCAATTTTGGCTAAAATTGATAAACCCCATTAGCAATAGTATTTCCATAGTGAAAAGCATTGTCTAAAACCAGTTTCTCCTCCAACGAGATAAGGGATTGGCTCGAAAGCGAAACCCGGACAATCCTTGCTCCAGTTCACAATCAAGCCAAAAAGCTTCGTGACGAAATGAGTGTGGCGCTTCAGAACGAAACAGAAGCCAGCAAGATGCTTCTCGAAAGCAGCACCAAGGAAATCGAGCGAAGAAACATGAGAGTGTACAACAGGGCTAGAGCTTTGAACAAGCTTGCCCACTTGTTTCTGGATAGGCTAAAGAAAGTCGTTATCCCCGAGCAGATAAGCTACGACAGCATGAGCAAGTTCGCGCAGGACAATCAAAAAATCTTCATGGTCGCAGACATTGACATTAAGAACTGGTTTCCACGAATTTCTCCTTTCTTCATCATTGATCGAAGAAGGTTTTTGACGGTGCATGAGAAGGCTAAGATCGCTCTTAGCGAACTGAATGATTTCGTGACGAAAGAGTATGTTAAGACCAAGACTCTGGAGGAAACTTTCCTGCTCATTGACGAACTGCGCTCGCTTGAGAATCATTTGTCTGAAATTGAAGCGCAACGGGAGAACTTGAAGGACGAACGCGTTCCTCTTGAAAAAGAGATAGCGGAATTGAAACAAAAAACCTGTGACCTGGAATCAACGGGACCGATTGACAAACTAAAACTCGTGGACTCAGAGATAGAATCCTTGAGCAGCGAAGTTAAACATTGCTTGAGGCATCTGCAGAAACCCTTCATAAAAATCCAAGCCCTATCCATTCAGGGTGGAGGTTCAGGCTTGAGTCCAGACGAGGTTAGTAAGCTTGTTCAATATTTGGAAACGCCTTTTGAAGCCTTATCAACCGAGAAAGATGATTATCCAGTGCTGAAGGAGATTCTGCAGAAACTGGTGCGTTTGCTAGACGAGGGCAAACTGAAACTGAAAGCTGATAAAGCGCGAAAAGCCGAGCAATCAGCCGCTGACGTGCTCAGGCGGGATTCGCTGGCAAGCCTTCAAGCGCGATGCAAGGAGATGGCTGTGCGGAAGCAGCAGCTTCTGGATTCGACGAAGCTCGATGAGATAAAGCGCAATCTTGCATCACTACAAGATCAAATTGAGCATCTTAAAGTAAGGAAAGCCAGCATCGAATCTCACGAAGCTGTCAAGGAACACGAACAAGCTAACATGCAGGAAAAACTTCGCAATCAAAAACACGCAATCGAGAAGAACGTGCTCAACTTCTTAGGAAAGAAGGTTCAGATCCGTTAGGCGAATGGACTTTTCCTGAGCTTACTCTACAAGACTCATGGCGCTTCCTAAATGTCGTGAAGCCTGAAGAAATCGCCAACTGCCTCATAATAGACGCGTTATGGGTTTAGGCAACGCTTGTTGTTGTCTCTCCACAATCACATAATCTTAAGTCATTGTGAACGGAAATAGTGCTTGGGGAGGTAAACCAAGTGTACGATAATAACGCTTTCAACTTGCTCAGGCAGATGGTTCAAGAGCATAAACTGCTTTGGCAAATCAAGAATAATTATAAGAGCGACGCTGCCGCATGCCCCGAATGCCACGAGTATTGGGAGAAACTAGAGAAAGAAACAGAACAGCGCGTCGCACGTTTAGAGCAACTCATTAAGAAGCATATTTAGCCTTGAAGTCTTTTGAGGTAACTGTGTTTCAATTTAGGCGATGCCAAAAGTTGCCGTTAGGTGCTTCCGATCCTAAGCCGTGACGGCACGGCGGATACTGGTCATAAACTGCAGTCATCGCCTGCCTCCTCTTTTGGCTTAGAACGTAAAAAACTAGACGTTTTTTTCTGATTCGGCGTTGGTTCAGTTTGCTTATTATTCCGCCCTAACCTCAACTCTTGCTGTCTCAATTTTCTCTTTCTGCCTTAGGTATTCAACAATCCTCGTCTCCGCTCTTTTCTCAAAAACTCCCTTGTAAAGGTAAGCTGTCATCAATGCTGGAGGACCAAATGCAAACAAGACTCGAACTAACAAGAGTACTGTCGCAAAAAACGAATCTACTAGCATTGGAGGATTGAAAAACGAATAGATGAGCGATGATAGCCATTGAAACGCCAAAAACCATAACAACCCTTCGCGGAAAGCGCTATAAAGCCTAAAGACCTTGGTCGTTGTGACCCCGACCAGCGCTGCCAAACCTAAGCCTAACATGGCAAACAACGCCAAAGTTACTAGTAAGTACATGCTTGTTGCGAGTGCGCTGACTCCGACTGGGTTAGGCGACAAAACATTCTGAATGGGAAACGGCAACAATATTAGCCATAAGATGTACACGATGGTTGAGGCTTTTCCTTTGGTTGTGCCGGTTTCAAGAAAATTCCTATACTTGGTTGTTCGTTTGAAAACGTAGAAAAGACCTCTAACCATGTACTTCTGCAGATAATACGCGACGGCGACTGATAGCAAGCCGTTCGTTATGGAGGAAAGCCCGTAGGTGTAGAATGCGAGAGTGCTATATTCGGTTTGGGAAAGCGGAGAGGTCGGAGGCACAGGAGTGACTTCGAAGCCCATTACTTGAAGCAGGGGTTCTCCAAACGCGAGCGCCAAGATAGCGTAGAACGAAAAGGAAGCCAAAGCTATGAGGACAAATTTGATCCAGAATATCGGAGGAGTTGTGGAAACGTAATGTCGAGTAATAAGGATGAAAGTGAACAGAAAGCTCAAACTGGAAACCATTGACTGTACTATTGAATTCTCGTAAGCGTCGGCTACGGTTCGGTTTATCGCTAAAGTAGATAAAATGTTGATTGCGACGAATGAGGCAAGAATCAGTAAAAAAAACTTGCGAGCGCGGAACACCAACAGAAATACCCACTGGAAAAAAACGCGTCAATGTATTTCTATGTTTTCCCTAAGCAGTTTGCTAAGGTAACATTTGCAAGTATATTGTCTTTACGCTCAGCCGTATTTTATAGGGCGTCACTAAGAGAAATGTCTAGAAAAAAGAAACATCGCTAAAGCCCAGCCAACGACCCACGCTTAGGAGACTAAGTGATGCTTACGTTTTGTATGTTGAAGTAGCGTTTTGCCAAAAACCTGAGGCGCTCGGCGTTTTTGCCGTTCTTTCCTATGGCGATGCCCTTGTCTTTCGGGTTTATGGTGACGACAGCGATTTTTTTTCCGTCGGTTCTTTCGGTTACGCGGACTTCCCTGACTGCTGCGGGTTTGAGGGCGTTTTTGATGAATTGCGCTGGGTCTTCTGAATACTCTATTATCTCATGTTTTTTTCCAGTCATTCGTTCGAGTGTGTGGATGTTTCTTCCGCCTTTTCCGATGGCGACGCCCACTTGACCCGTGTTGACGATGAATATTGCTCGTCCTTGTTCTTCGTCGATTATGCAGTCTTTCACGCTTGCGCCGCTGATATTCTCAAACAACGCGATGTAGCGCATTTCGTCGCAGGTAATTTTTATTCCTGTTGCCATTAACCTACACCAGTTGGTTCTTGGGTCTCAGTGTTCTCCGCTGCTTTCAGGATGTCTGAGTCGCCTGTTTCTCTTATAGTTAGTGCTGAAATAATGAAGGGTTTGTTGCAGACTTCAGCTAAATCCATTGAAGCACCTTTATACGAAATCACGGGGACTCTTGAGAGTTTAGAATAATGTTCAATATCTTCTTTTATGTCTTTTGGACAGTTAGCGGCTAAAACAATCAGCCTAGCCTTGCCTGTCTTAGCGCTTTGCACGGCTGTGCTGGTTCCGAACGCTACCTTGCCCGTTTTCACTGCCGCCGCTATCGCTTTATCTACGTCAATCATGCTTCTGTTTTTCCTCCCTCTTTCTCTTGCTTTTCAAATGTTGACATGTACAATTCTACCAAGCCCGTGCCGATCGGGATTGATTGCCCGACGATTACGTTTTCAGTTACGCCTGCCAACGGGTCGCTTTCTCCTTTCACGGCGGCTTCAACGATGTTTGGAACTGTAATTTCGAACGCAGCCCTAGCCAGAACGCTTGCTTTCTTGCCGCTGATGCCGTGCCTACCGATCTGCTGCACCTCTCCAGTTGAAGTCATCATGTCCGCGACAAGCATCACATGACGAACATCAACGTCTAAGCCTTGGTCTTCCAGGACTCCTTTGGCTTCGTTAACGAGCGCGTTTCGGGAAGCTTCCACTCCGAGCGTCTTAGCAATCTCATGAATATTATTTGTGGTAGTTCGCGATGTGTCTACGCCTGGAATTTCTAAGACTTTAGACAGGTTGGAACCGTCCGTTCTTATGACCCATTCACCGCTTTCCTCAGTGACGAGAACACGGCCTATGTCGGCGACGCCTTTCACATGGAATCCTGGAATCTTGATGAGCATTCGTTTCATCTGTTCAGCCTTTTTAGGCTTGATTTGCAGCGAGTTTTCTTTAACTTTTACGGTGGCGTTCTGCAATTGCATCCTTTCCTTGAGCTCGTCCATGGTTATGGATCTGTCGTCCATCATGGATTTGTTCAGTTCGACGACTATTTCTTCTTGTACTGGGTCTTCGTAAATTGCTGAGGCTAAATTCTCAAGGTTTGTGTAGATTATGTTGCGGGCGATTTCGACGGCGCCTTCCCTGCTCTTCCTGTGCTCACCCAAAAGGTAGACCGCCATAATCGGAGTTGACGGAATTCTTCTAGCGTCGACTATTTCGATGAGCCTTGGTAAGCCTAAAGTTACGTTTTGCTCTTTGACTCCCGCATAGTGGAACGTCCTGAGAGTCATCTGCGTGCCTGGTTCGCCTATGGATTGTGCGGCAACGATGCCTACTGCTTCGCCTGGCTCCATTAACGCTTTCTTGTACTGTTCAGCTGTTGAAGTGATGGCTTTTTCGACGCTTTTCTTGTTTAGTTTGGTTTTTGCTAAGTTCAACTTCAGCTGATCCAGCAGCGTGGGAGTGATTTGGTCTTCGACTTCTTTCAAGTGCTTCTTTATGTATTCTTCAGGTGCAGCTTCCCCTTTCTCTTGACCAATTTTGATTTGATCGATGAGTCGGCTCACGTTGACGGCCTTGCCGTGGTCGCTTTTGGCTGGGTCAACTCCGTCTTCGCCGTATCTGAACTGGATAATGTCGCCTGAGGAATCTCTTACCGTGCTGTCGTATTCAAGACGTACGTGTTCTAACGCGTTGATGAGTCTGCGCTGCATGTAACCGCTCTGCTGTGTTCTGACGGCTGTGTCCACCAAGCCTTCCCTGCCACCCATAGCGTGGAAGAAGAATTCGATCGCGTCCAGTCCCGACTGGTAAGAATTGTACACGAAGCCTCTCGCTCTAGGACTTGGGTCGCCATTTGAGAAATGCGGCAAAGCACGTCCAGAGTATCCTCGTAGTATACGTTTGCCTCGGACTGATTGTTGACCGACGCAGGCGGCCATTTGACCGATGTTGAGGCTTGACCCTCGGGCGCCCGTACGAGTCATAACGATTCCGGCGTTTTCCAAGGTGAAGTCTTGGTCAGCAATTTTTCCAGATTCATCTCTGGCGATTGCGAGTTCGTGCATAACGTAGATTTCGAAAGATTCCTCGAGTGTTTGTCCTGGAAGCCGTGGCAACGTTCCGTTCTTGAAGTTTTCGATATGTTCGTCGATTTTCTTCTGTATCCGCTCCATGGTTTTCTTGATTCTGGCTTCCGCTTTCGGCGACAACACCAGCTGATCGTAAGTGTAGCTGAATCCTCGCATCGAAATGAACAGTTTTAGCAAGTGTGTTATCTTGTTAAGGAATTCGCGTCCAGCTTGAGTGCCATAATCTTTGATTATCCTGTGCAAGAGGCTTTCAGACTGCTCAGAGCCGATGGAACGCCTATCGATTATTCCTGAGAGCAGTTCTCCGTTCTTGATAACCACGTAAGCGTCATGCTTGCATAGTTCTTCTTCGCATTTGGTGCAGCTCTGGCAAATATTTGCTTTCAACGAGTAATTCAACGTTTTCGGCAGGAATATGCTGAAGATTTGCTTGCCTGACCATTTTGGCACTGGTTCCTTAATTTCAGGTTCAGGCAGTTCCCCTTCGTATCCGGTTGTTCTCATGAGCCTGTTGACTTCTCCAGCAGTCAGGTAACTCCCTTTTCGAGTGAAGTAGTAGGCGCTGGTGATGAAGTCTCGGATGGCACCAATGATTGGTCCGCCAAATCTGGGCGAGAGAATCTGGTCTTGGACCTGCATGAGCAGCAGAGCTTCTGTTCGTGCCTCCTCGCTCTGGGGCACGTGTAGGTTCATTTCGTCGCCGTCAAAGTCAGCATTATAAGGCGGACAAACGCAAAGATGCAACCGGAAAGTCTTGTACGGCAACACACGAACGTAATGCGCCATGATTGACATGCGGTGAAGCGACGGCTGCCGATTGAATATAGCGATGTCACCGTTCTTCAGGTGCCTCTCCACGATAAAGCCAAGCTCCACGGCTTCCGCGATTTTTTCGCGGTCCACGACGAACTCGAGCCTGATTCGTTTACCGTCTGGTCTGATTATGTAAAGGGCACCAGGGTATTTTTCTGGGCCGTTTATGACGAGTTTCTTCATTTACTCAATGTTCCACGCGGTCACTTTCTCAGGAACTGAGAGCCGCATGGCTACGTCTGCTGGAACCCCGACTTCGTTAATATCGAGATTCGGGTCGGGAGAAATTACTGTGCGAGCAGAAAAGTCAACCCTCTTTCCTGAAAGGTTGCTTCTGAATCGTCCTTCTTTTCCTTTCAGCCTCTGTGACAGCGTCTT